>CADBUN010000019.1 GCA_902797825.1 uncultured Ruminococcus sp.
GGCAACATCTTCTGCGTAAACAAAGATATTCTGACCGTTGTAAACCTTATCTTCCTCTAAGATGAACTCTCTGGTCGCGACGAGCTTCTCGCCATTGTTAAAGGCGCCGTTCTGAATCTCACCCTCGCCATAAGGCGTTAGCGGTGTATCTTCATTCTCATAATACGCTTTGATCTCCCGGATACCGGAGGAAACCTCCTCATCGGTGGTTTCGACGATCATGATAATCTGCTGATCGTGATAAATACCGAAGGAGAGAAAATGCAACAGCTCGGAGATCGTGTTGCTGGCGACAGAGCGGAAGCTGATATTGGTGATCTTAGGAGCGCCGTCATCGACCTTAGTCTTTTCGGTGGTTACGGGATCGGAGACATTCTTCGCGTGATCGGTCACGGTAATCGTATAGGTCTGGTACTTATCGGATACAAATTCACAAGTCCAGCCTGTATCGGAAAAGCTCTTGGTAACATCGGTTGAGTAATCCTGACCGTCGGCGCCGATTACTTCGATGTCAATGCTCTTCTTGCCGGAGAGCCAGACGTTCTTGCGCCTGCTGCTGAAATCGGTTACGGAAAAGCTGACGGTAACGCCGCCGCCATCCGCGACCTTCTTCTTCCACGAGGATTCCTCATAGGAGAAGCCGTCGTATTTTACGTCGGTAATCACGGGAATATCTTTATCATACAGAACTCTGTCCTGTTCAACGCTGATGTTAGCTGTATGACCGAAATCATCGCGCACAATAATCATATAGTCCTGATACAGATCAACATCCGCATAATATGTATCGGCTTCCTCACCGGCGCTTACGGCATAGGGCTTCTTTGAGCCGGTATGCGAACCGATCACGACGATATTCTCAGGCTTGACGCCCTTGCCGAATTTATTCGCGGCATCGGTTGCCTTGAACTGAATTCTGACCGGTCTGTTTGTCCAGTCGGTCAGCTCGGCATAGGTACCGTTTTCCTGCTGATACAGCACCTTATCTTCACTGATAACAGGAACATCGTTATCGACGTCAAAATCTACAGCCTTATATCCAATGTTGTTGCTGTTATTTCTCACTTCCGTCACAATACGGTACTGACCGGTGTTGGCGGTATACTCAACAGGGATCGAAGCAGATACGGTCTCGCTCAGCAGCTTGCCGGAGAGCTCACCGGAGCCGTCATGACGCTTGTTCGTGAAGCTGCTTTCGTCCAGGCTGACCGCAAATTTTTCGTTAACATTATAGGAACCGTCGTCTCTCGCCTTCAGCTTTGAGGCATAGCCGACATAAACCTTTACGCTTCCTGCCTTCTCGGAAATACCGGAAATGCTGTCGGCGATAGCTGCTTTGAAGGAAATCGCCTTGTCTTTTGAAGTAAGGATATCGTTCTTCCCTTTATCGCCGGAAAGCGCGATCTCGCTGCTCGGTTTGATCAAGGTATTGACAAGCTCGTATAAATCCTTGTTGGCGACCTCTAATTTATTGCTGTCAAGCGTTTTATCTGTGTAAAGGTCGATATCCAGAAAGCTCTTATTGACAGTAACAGGCTCATAGACACTGTCCTTGATCGCCGAGATCTTCAGGCGATAGGGCTGTTTATTTTTCTGTACGGATTCATCCTTCGGATCGATCAGGAACTTCTGCGTATAAAAGCCATCCTCGGCAGCAACAACCTCGCCGTCCTTCGTGACAGCAGCGCCGTTGTCGTCCTTCATGTCGATCTCGGAAATGGGTGAACCGTCGTGAGAGCTGACATAAACCGTAAACGCAATCTGGTTATTTGTATACAGACCAAATGTAAGAACATTCAAGATTTTATCCAGATCACCGGAAGGCGCGGAAAATACGCCCTTGACTACATCGTCAGCAGTGGGCTTGGCGTCGTCAATCTTCAACGGCTCTGTCTTGATCATCGGAGAAATATTGTTGCCGGCATTATCAGATACCCTGAGCTGGACAATGTCTTTGCCCGGGAGCTCGAGATAATACTGATCGGCTGTCGAAGCAGCGATCGCGCGCGGACGGATATATTCCTTACCGGTATATACGGTAAACGAGTTGACGTTGATACCGAAACCCTCATCCTTCGCTTCCACCTTGACATAAGGCTTTTTCGAGACGGAAATCCATTCCTTGTTATCCCAGTCTACGATGTTATCGCCGTCTTTATAAGCGTAGCCTTTGATCTCCATCGTAGGCTTCGTTGTATCCTCTTCGACATTCACTGTCGTCTCGGAGCCATCTTCATTCTTCTTAATAATCGTTTTGGAAATATAGAAATGTTTGCCGAAGGGCTCCCAATCCTCTTTTTCATTCTCTTGCTTTGTGAAGTATACCACAACGCTCCCGGTGTATTCGGAGGGAACGGTATACTCGGTGCCGAGTCCGTCGGGATAATAGCCGACGATCTTGTTATCCTGCACTTCGACAACCTTGATCCTGCGACCTCTCGTCAGATTAACAAAGAGCATATACTCTTCTTCGTCTTTGTTGCCGGTGTTCAGCATGAACTTTTCACTCGGATTGACTTTATTGATATCATGCCAATCCGCATCAGTGAATTCGACATGATTCTTCGGTCCGAACAGGTAGAAGCCGTCGCTGATCTCCATAGGAGGAACGGTGGGCTTAACCTCTTCCTCGGGAGCGGCGACCGCCGCGACGTCAGTCTTGTCCTCGGTAGGTACCACTGTCTCCTCGACGGGTTCGAGCGCCTCGGAAGCGGCAACCTCTTCGGTAGGCTGAGTCGCCTCGGGCTCGACCTCGGGCTCGAGCGCCTCTTCCGAATACTCGGTAGGCGCCGCATAGGACTCCTGCTCTGTGTCCGAGGTCTCGGCCTCTGTCTCAGCCTGTGCATTCACAGAGGGCTCCTCGACAGCCGCGAGAGCCGTTACGGGGAACGCGCTGAAAATGAGCATCAAAGACAGGATGAATGCCAATACCTTCGTAACGAAAGCTTTCTTGGTTTTCATAAAATCTACTCTCCTTTATCAAAGCTTATCTTGATTAAGCCAGCTTTTCTGTATATTCAAAGTTTACTCCGTTGAGGATCCCGTGCATATGGATCGAAAAAATCAGCAGCGCAAGGAAAATATACGTGATTGTCTGACTGATTCCGGGAATAAACATGATTACCAAATTAAGGATAAACAAAACAACCATCGCGACATCCGCGATCCTTGCCGCGGGATTCGAGAAGAATCTCAGGAATCCGGGACGATTGTTTTTGGCTTTTTCTTTGCGGCGTTTGTCGCGTGAAGCGTTGCGCTCGAACTCTTTTCTGTGCTTGGATATCACATAGAGCAGGACATAGCCTGCAATCAAACAACCCCAGAAAAGGACGGCAAGCAACACCGTTAATACAGCGCGGAACGCGGAGGCGTCATAGCTACCGAAGGAGACAAAGCACAGCGTCAGCGATGATACCGCCAGCAGCACGATGACCGCGCGCATCAAATGGATATCTTTTTTCAAACCTTCCAACTCCATTTTCCCGACGCCCCTACCGGCGGTTTGCCGGCAGGGGACGATCAGGTTGGGATTTTCACTGCCCCGAGGGGCTAAACATCAGCGTATGACCTCTTCCGTATCACAGAGACTGATCTTTTTTACGACCTCAAAGAAGATCGCGACCTCCTGCTGCGGTTGAGCGGCAGGCGCCTGCGCCGCAGGCTGTGACAGGACGGAGGTTTCCGCCTCCGGCATCAGCACCGAGGTATCCGCCGCATCGTCAAACATCGGCGCGTTCAGCGCGGTTGTTTCGGCGGCGTCACCCAGACGCTCGGTTGTCTCATAACCGTCGCCCTGCTGCTGTACATCGGGAGCATAGGCAGGATGGGACGCCTCAGCCAGCTGCTGTGACGGGGTTTTAATAACATCCTTCTTTTTCTTTTCCTTCTTCAAGCCGCCGGTCTGCGTCTTACCGCCGACGCGTAACCGTCCGGTGCTGGAGTTGATCTCCTGCATCTCTTTGACGGTCTTAGCCTGAGCGCGTCCGGAGCGTATCATATAAATGGTACGGATATCGAACATAAAGAACAACACGACGGAAATCACGAAAAACAGGATCGTCATCGCGAGACAGATGATGAAGGCAACATTCAAAACAGAAATCAAATCCATATCAGTTGCCCTCCTTTACCGGCGCCGCCGTCTTGGCGGTAACGCCGAAGCCATTCGCCTTGACCTGTTCAAGAACACTCTTGGCGTTATCATAGTAAGGCTCAAGAATACCCTTGCTGTCAAGATAGCTTTGATCCTTCGAGACAGCGGTCAGCTTGGTATCAAGCTCGCTGACTAACGCGTTATAGTCCGCTTCGGACACGCTGCCGAGGAATTTGTCGTTATGATTATACAGCAAACGAATAATCATACGGTAACAGCGCAGAGAAAGAACAACGTTGTTCTTTTGATCGACAGTATCGACGAAATTCTTCATCGTCGTAAACGCCTCTTTGAAATCAACGTCGGAGGCTTCGCCTCCCTTGCGGTTCTTGCCGCGGTTCGCGGTATAGACCTTCGCGAGCGTGATATAAGAATTAATCTCTTCCTTCACCGCTTCGTCGGAGGTATTGTTCAGCGCCTTGTTGTACCAGTCGCTGGAGATACCGATCCCGGTGCTGTCATCGGCGCCGCCGTAACAGAAGAACAAATCGTCGGCGAGATCCTTGGCGAGCTTGGCATAATTTTCTTTACCGCCGGAGATCAGCGCCTGGACGGTATTGATATTCTTGCCGGAGGAAGTCAGGATCTTGCTCTGCTCGGCGAGAACATCGGTAATAAACGTATCATATTCCGCCCTTGTCAGGAAGCCGTCGTTCATATAGATATCGAGGATTCCCTGATAGGCGTCGGGGCGCGAGGGGTTGACCGCGATCGCGCTCTTATACAGCTCAACGGCTTCAGCGTACTTCTTTTCGCCTTCCTCCAGCTCCCAGCGATCCTCCGCCTTGATATAGTTCGCGGGAACGGTGGTGATACCGGCAGCGGTCGTCTTAGCCTGTTCGACCTGACTGCTGTAGGTTTGGGAGGTCGCGGCGTTGGAACCGATCTTAAAGCCGATCGTCGCCAGCAGCATCACCACGAAGGCGATCGAGCTGGCAAGGAACGTCTTCCACTTTAGATTTTGAACCTTTTTATTCTCGATATCCAGATCCTGGAAATGATCGAGCGCATACAGCAGCTCGGCACAGGACTGGTATCTGTCGTTCGGATTGCGCTGTGTACACTTGGTGATGATCTCCTCAAGTCCGGACGAGAGGAGCGGATTCCAGTAACGAATCGGGTACATCTCATAGGGAGGCGTACTCGGATTGTGACCGGTAATCAAGTGATACATCGTAGCGCCGAGACAGTAGATATCCGTACGGGCGTCAGTCTGTCCGTGACCGCCGTACTGTTCGGGAGCCGCATAGCCCTGGGTACCCAGACAGGTCGTATCCTCGACGCTGCTGGACTTGAACTCTCGGGCAGTACCGAAGTCGATCAGCGATACGTTACCATCCGGCTTGAGCATCACATTCGCCGGCTTCATATCGCGGTAGATGATCGGAGGATTCTGGGCGTGCAGATAACCTAAAACGTCACAGAGCTGTTTTGACCACTCAATCACGTCCTCCTGGCTCTGTGCGCCCGAGGTCTCGATCGCTTTTGACAAAGAGTTACCTTCGATATAATCCATGACGATCAGGAAGGAATCCTCTGTGTTGATCACATCAATGATACTGGGCAGGTTCGGATGGTTGAAGCGCTTGAGCATATCCGTCTCAGCGATCAGATTCTGTTTAACGACCTCAAAATTCTGCGTGCCGTCCTTACGAACCTCTTTAATCGCCCAGATTTTATTTGCTTTTTCGTTGACCGCCTGATATACAACGCTCATGCCGCCCTTGCCGACGACACGAAGTATTTTATACTTTCCGTCAACTAATGTACCGATTGGAAGCATCGCATATCACCTCACTCCGGTTTCACGAGGAGAACGGTAATATTGTCATTCTCCCTGCGGTATTTATTCAGTTCTGTCAGGTAGACGGCGTTATCAATCATCGCCTGTTCATTCACCAGCGCCGAGGGATTCAGGTAATGATAAATCTCATCAGGGGTGATGATGTGCCTGAAGCCGTCGGAGCACTGCATATATACCTGACCGGGCGCAATCGTGCCGGAGAAATACTCGGGCTCGATAAAGTCACTCGCGCCGATACACTGGAGCAGCACGTTACGCTGGGGGCTGACGCGCGCCTCTTCGGGCGTCATTCTGCCCATATCCATCTCGCGCTGGACAAAGGTCTGATCCTTCGTCAGCTGGTAGAGCTGATCGGAAATCTGGTAAGCGCGGGAATCGCCGACGTTGACGATATAATACTTGTCCTCCAAAAACAGAACCGCATTCAGCGTCGTACCCATGCTGACGCCGTGCTTTCTGCCGTAAGCAGAGATCCTGCTGTTACAGTCAAGGATGAGCTTGCCCCACTCCTCGAAAATACGCGCCTGAACGTCACCTTTTGCCGATAACAGCCTCGGAAGGTCGTTTTCGAACCAAGCGCTGAAAGCTGCCGTAACAGTGGAACTGGCGACCTCGCCTTTCGCGAGGCCGCCCATTCCATCACATATCACGGTCAGCAAAATATTACCCAAATCGGATCGCGCCTCAACGATCAAGGCGGAATCCTGATTTGTTTTCTTTTTGATACCGATGTCGGTATGTACTGCTGTCGTGAACTTCATCGGTCTGTTAAATCATCTCGAACTCTTCGTCAGAGATCTTGATCTTATCGCCCTTCTTCAGCGCAACCTCCTGGTTGGGAGCGAGCTTGGTTCCGTTGACATAGGTGCAGTTGGTGGAACCGAGGTCGGCGATGTAGCAAGCGCCGGCGCGAACCTTGATCTTCGCGTGAACACGGCTGACAGAATTGTTGTTCGCGATGCAGTAATCAACTCTTCTTCTTTCCTTACCGATCGTGAACTCGGGTTTATTGATATTAACCTTCTCGTTATTGGACTTTCTCATGAGCGTGAAGCCGGTCGCGACGCCGCCGAGAACGGTAGTTTCGCCCGCGCCGTCATTCAAAACGGAGGTCTCGCCAGCGCCGTCGTTGGAAGGAACGGTGGGAGCGCCGCCGGAAGGCATCTGCGGACGGTTATAGGGCTGAGCATAAGGCGGAGCCGAAGGAGCCTGAGGCGCCTGCGGACGAGGTCTGTTCGGAGCACCGGGACCGGGAGTGGGAGCGCCGGGCTTAGGTCCGTTACCGTTACCCTTGCCCTTCTTGGAGACGACAACGATGATAACGATTACGACAGCGATCAGGATAACGACCAGCGCGATGATCGCGATCAGGATCCAGTTAGGACCGGAGGAGGCAGCGGGAGGCGCTACCGTCGGCGCTACGGTCTCTACGGCGGGAGCCTCTGTCGGCTCTTCAGCCTTGGTCTCCTCAGAGGTAGTCGGTGTAGAAGCGCCGGTACCGGGCGTCCACTTGATATTCAGCGCATCGAGAACATCGGTAATCTGATGCATGGCAACATGATAGTAGTTACCGGTCTTGTTCGCGGTAGCGTCGCTCATCGCGGTTCTGTCCCAGCGAACCAGATAAGACTGGTTAATGCCGACTACCTCGCCGTTCGCGTTAACCAGCGGACCGCCGGATACGCCCTCGGTCAGGTCGGCAGCGCTGATGATGAAGTTCGTGCCGTTAACCTCGCCGACCTTCTGTACGATACCCTCGGTAACCGTAACGTCGGAGGCGGTATATGTATTGGTAGACTGCGTCTTGGCGATGGTGCCCGGGAAGCCGAGTGAGTAAACCTGATCGGTAGACTTAACCTCATCGCTGTCGGCGATCTTGGCGATGGTCTTGCCGCCGATGGGCTCGCTCAGCGTCAGGATTGCAAAATCATCCTCTACGCTCTGGTTCTTCAAATTAGCGCGGATGGTAACATCCTTGCTGACAACAACCTCATAGCCGACGCTGGCGGTCTTGTAGGGAGCGCCTTCGACGGTGTCCAGAATATCGGCGAGGGTTTTGTCGATATTGACAACGTGCGAGCAGGTCAGGATCGTATCCTCGTTAATCAGGAAGCTGGTGCCGCTGTAGATCGGATACTTGGTGTTATCCTTCATGTAGTACATTCTCACCTGAAGAATGCTGTTTTTGACGTCGTTTACCGCTGTATTCTCCGCAGAAACAGAGATTACGGCAGTAACCATCAGCGACGCGAGCATCATGATGGCAAGCAAAACGCTCAGCAGCCTTTTGGTGAAACCGGTTTTGGATTTTGAACTCATAGTCCTTTTCCTCCTTAAAAAATCATTTTATTGTGAATTCAAGCCGCATGACAGACTGAATTTACTGACGGAGTCACTCCGATCATCGGCAAACCGCAACTCTGTAAAACGGCAAAAGCCCGTCATACAGCGCCGATCATCCGCACCTGACAGCCGGTCAGGTTAAGAAATATACAACTCTCAACAACATTTTTACCAATTATACCATTATTGACAAATTGTGTCAATAAAATTTTCAAGAATTTGGCATATTTTTGTGCAAAACAACAAAGAATGTGAATGTAAAATTAACGCATTCTGCAACCTTTCCTTATGCTTCCGATAGAGTTGGATGCGCCGGCTTTCCGGACAGGAAGGCGACCGTTGCGGCAATCGGTTTTGAGAAAACGATATACAGTCCTGCGATAACCAACGATACCACTAATACAATCACTGCCGTCGTTCGCTGTTCGGGGAAATATCGCAGGAGTAAGGCGGCGTCATCCGTCCCGATCACCGGATAACCGAGCACGGCAGCCAGAGAGGTCAGCGCGCCGGTACCCGTCATCAGCGAAACGGTCAGCTTGGCAAAGACGAGCCAATAGCTGTGAAAATCCGGAACAAGGAGAAACAACAGCGGAAAGCACAAGCCGCTCAAGGTCAGCGCCGTCAGCTGCCACGCCGAAGCGCGAGAGGCGTCCACCGTCACATACGCCGCAGGAAACAGCTCAGCCTCGACGACCGGCGATCGCGTCAAAAGCGCCGCCGTCAAATGTCCTGTCTCATGCAAAACAGGATATCCTATCAACATCACAAACAACGCGAGAATACATAATAATAAAACCGATACCGCGATTCTCAGAAAGCATCACCATACTAATCAAATTCTGCCAAAGCAGTATTAGTATGTCACTTTCGGCTTCATTCATGAATCAAAGCGGCGTGAGCCTTTCTCGGATCATCCGGTACGCAACCTCGGAACAGCTCAGCGAAAGAACCGTTTCCGACCGTCAGCCGTAATGAAGAAGCGATCTATTCTGTTTCATCGAGTAAGGGCTCAGCCCATAAAAGACTTCATAACAATTATATATTATATATAGAAAACGATCCGTGACGAACGCACGGATCGTTTCTATAAAAACTACGCTGTTTTTCGCTGATATCGGAAAACCGCTGCGATTCCCGAAGGAACCGGTCAATCAGTTCATCTTTTTTGTCATGCAAAGCACATTGCAGCCGTCGCGATACGCATAGGTCACCGAATCCATATTTTTCTTGCAAAGAAAAATACCGAGTCCGCCGATCGGGCGATCCTCTGCATCCAGAGAGATATCGGGATCGGGCTTTTTCAGCGGATCAAAGGGCGTGCCCCTGTCTTGGAACGTCAGCGCGATCTCGCCGTCCCTCCGCTCAAAAATAACGTCTGCCGTACCCTCTCCTCCGGAATAGGCGTAATGGGCGATATTGACGAAAATCTCCTCTGCCGAGAGCGTAGTCTTCAGGATATCCTTCGGAGAAAAGCCGCATTCGTTCAAGCACTCTTCGATAAAATCCATCACCTCGCCGAGCTTATCGACGGAGGCGTCTACCGTCAGCCGCCTAACGCCGGATTCTTTCAGCTCGAAGCACAGAGCGGTCAGATCGTCAAAGGGCTGTTCGTCGCCGATAAACGCGTTCACGCGCTCTTTCACCCCTTCAATGATCTCCTGCGGACTTTCATCCTTATGCTGATTCAAGGCGTCAAGCATATTTTCTAAACCAAACATATTCTTTTCTCCGTTGGTTGCCTCGGGGATGCCGTCCGTATAGATAAACAGCTTATCCCCCGGCTTTAATAGTATTTCCGTCTCCCGGTAGCGGACAGTCTCCAAGGCGCCGAGCACCAGTCCGTGATTTTCCTTCAAGAGCTCAAACTTACCGTCGGCACGCTTGAGGGCGGGATGCTCATGCCCGGCGTTCGCGATCTTGAGCTTGCCGGTGGACAACTCGACAATACCCAGCCAGATCGTAACGAACATATCGGCAGGATTATGCTCAAGGATTCGCCGGTTGACGAACATCAGGATCTCTGCCGGAGAACCGCCGAAATGGGCTCTCTCGTTGACCAGAATGTTGGTTACCATCATGAACAGCGCGGCAGGGATTCCCTTTCCGGAGACATCCGCGATCGTCAGCGCCAGGTGATCGTCATCAATCATATAGAAGTTATAAAAATCGCCGCCGATCTCTTTTGCCGGCGTCATGCTGGCGTAGATATCAAAATCCTTGCGCTCGGGAAAGGCAGGGAATGTATGCGGAATCGAGCCGGATTGGATGGAAGCGGCCAGAGAAAGCTCCGCGCCGATGCGTTCTTTTTCTGCCGTTTCCGCGTTCAAATTCTCAATATACCGCAGCATCTCCGTCTCCATCGTATCAATCGACGCGGCGAGCACGGAAATATCCGCGATATGGCTGATGTTATCGCCCAGCTTTTCGCCGGCGCTGTTCTCGGACGCGAAGCGCTTTGCCTCATCAATCACCTTGCGGATCGGCACGACAAACTGGCTGCGCATATAAAAGGCAGCGGCAAAGGCTGTCAGCATCATCAAGAGGATGGTAGAGAAGGCGATCGTGATCAGATACGGTCTGCGGCTCGCGGTCAGCGCCTCCATCGGACGCTGGACGCACAGCAGGCTGACGACCTTCCCCTCAGAATTCTTCACCGGCACCAGCGTCGTGATATGCGGCGGCGCGTTGCGGAGATTTCTGGTGCGATAGATAGTTCCGTAGGAGATAGCTCCGTTATACAGGTCGCGATAGGTGTTGATATACTCTTTATTCTCCGCCTCGCGGTAATGACCGACCTCCCACTCGGTATAGGGGGTGTCCTTACCGACGCAGTTGATGACGGAAACAAAGCTGCCGTAATCGCTCGTATCCACCTTGATGACATAAACCAGCGAAAGATTCATCCGCAGGCAGTAGGAATCGAGATATCGCTTCGTCTGGCGGTAGCTGTCACTGTTGCCGCCGTTTTGCAGGTAGCTGTCGATCTCATCGCCCTTGACCAGCATCGACGCTGTATCCGCCATATGATAGGTCGTCGAGGCGTACTCTTCCTTAAAAGCGTCCGTAAAGCTGATATAGCCGACCACCCCGACCAGAATGCCGAACACCAGCAGAAGCTGGACAACGGCGCAGACGATATTCGCCGTAAAGTTAGAGCGTAATGTATCTAAAAGCTTCATATTTTTATCCCACTAAAACGTTAAGGTATCGAGACGGTCTACCGCATCGCAAATGCGTTCTCTGCAGGCTGTCAGCAGGGCTTTCCCGGCAGGGGTATCCTGCTCGCCGATCCGGATGACGCGGCGCAGCACGCGCAGCAGCCCGATCACGGACGCCTTTTCCCTGACCTCTTCGATTCTTCCCTCATCCTCGGTATCGAGATACAGCGAGAGGATGCGATACAACAGCCGGGCAGCGACCGCGTCGTCTACGCCCAAAAAGCTCCGAATAACCCCCTTATCAACGATTCCGAAGCCCTCATAGGCGTTATAGATAAAGGCGAGCTCATAGATCGGATGACCGGAGCAAAGCGTATCCATGTCGATCAAAATCGCCTCGTCATCCTGCTGCATGATATTCTTGATATGCAGATCGCCGTGAAGCATGGTGCCGGTCTCGGGGATCGCTTCGATCAGCGCCTTCAGCTTTGCAAAATGCGCTTCATCAAACGCGCCCTGCGCTTCCCGCAGCCACTCGCGCGCCGTATCGCTCTGCGGCGCGATATTATCGGGAACCTTTGTCATATGGAGCGTCCTGGCAAGAGAGACGGTCTTTTCGGCGACATAATCCACCTGAGACACATCACTCCGGAGTAGCTCGGCAAGGCTTTTGGCGTTGATCATCTCGAACACCGAGCCGTAGGTGTCTCCCACCTTCACGACGTCGAAGGGGATCGCGGTCGGGATGCCGAGGACGAACGCGGTACGGGAAAGCTCACGTTCGCGCTTGATATCATCGAGCGACGACGCGTCCTTATACACCTTGATAATCAGATCGTTCGCGATACGGTAGACTTTTCCGTTTGCGCCTTCCCCGATCAGCTCGGCGCCGGTCACGTCAAAGGTACGGTACTCCTTCTCGATATCCATGATCTCCGTAAAGCCGGTCATATTAAAGATATCATAAACATCGGAAGCCACGTTGATCACACAGATATTCGTGAAGCGCTTCCTGAGCTTGAGGATCACCCTCAGACCGGTGCTGCTGATATAGCTCAGGTGTTCCGCGTCCAGTACCAGCGGACCGGAATACCCGCTTACACACTGATCAATTTCCTTTTCCACCGTCAGGGCGTTGGACGAATCAATCCGTCCGTCCAGAAAAACGATCAGCTTATCATCCTTTCGTTCTGTTCTCATGTTCCCCTCCAAATATGATATCTACCAGCCACACATACTCGCGATAGGCGAGGGTTTCGGACAGCTCGTCCATCTCGCTGACCACCTCGCGATAATACCATTCCTGCAGCTTTTTATCCTTTTGATGAAAATGCCTCCACATCTCATCGCCCTCCTCCAGATGGAGGCGGAAGAAGGAGCGGATGTTGGAGAGCTTGTCCGACAGCCACATGATCCTAACTGCCTTGTCTGTCGTTTGGTGCAGATGCGCTAAGGATTCTTTCTTGCGCGTATACCAGCTCTCTTCAGGCGATAAGGAATCATAGGCGTTCTCGGTTTCTTCCATCACGAGATGAGCGATCCGTTCGCCGAATTCACGCTCGATCTCCTCGGGGGCCGTATTGGTATCCTCCAGAATATCATGCAGCATGACCGCCGCTAAGATCTCGGGATCATCGGTGATCGTAGACGCGATCGCCGCCGCCTCGCAGGGATGCAGGATGTAGGGGATGCCGTTGCGCTTCCGAAGCTGACCTTCGTGCTTTTTCGTAGCGAACGTCAGCGCCTTTTCAAATACAGTCATGTTCACTCTCCTTCCCTCTTATTCAACTCATTCTATACAAATTTCAATAAAACCCTTTAGAAAAAATCTCGCATAACTTTGTTGTCGGGCTTGACAGGGCCAGCCTGCCTGCGCCCTCCGCCGCGTTCTGCAAGATTTTCACTATCATCTATCATCTTATTTAAGGCTTTAGATTTGAAATTAGTATACCATGAAGAAAGAACATTTTCAAGACAGTTTATGCACTTCTGCACAGGTTCTTTGCGTACTTCTGCAAAGGCTCTTGCCGGACGGTTCATCAAAAACGCTGTTTCACAGCTTTGAAACGGTCGGGAGAAGGCGTAATGAAACAAAATAATCAGAAAAAATATTGCTTTTTTGATCATAATGGATTATGATGTACTTGAGTCAAATATAGAAAAGAGGTATCTTATGCAACGTTTATCTGCACAACCAAACGGCACGGGAGCCGGAGCCGCCAAGAGATCGTTCCTTGCCTCCAACCCGGTGATGAGAAGGCTCAATAAGGTCGATGAGTATGACGAGGTCAACCACGCCACCTACGGCGGCATCGCCGCAAAGGTCACCTTCTTTTTGCTGTTTACCGTAGCCGGCATCGTCCTGGAGCTGGTTCTCGCAAACCGCCTTACGACAGGCACCTTATTCTCGTTCGACATCAAGGGCTTTGAGGTTTCCCTGTATATGGGTGAAGCGATCGCGCTGTTTGCCAGCGTGATTCTGGCGATCATCTTTCAGCTGCTCGCGTTCTTTGTCAAAGCCAGCACGCCTGTTACCGGCTCGCTGTACTGTGTCACACAGGGCTATTTTATCGCCTTCCTGCTCTTTAAGGTGCTCAAGGGCTATGAGTATCTCGGCCTGCTCGCCTTAGCGATCACGATGACGATCATCCTCGTGATGGCGCTGTTGTATGTCAAAGGCATCATCCGCGTGACCAAGAAGTTCAAGATGGTGATGGTGACGCTGTTTGCCACCTCCATCGTCGTCTCGCTGCTGATGCTCCTCGGCTCGTTTATCCCGTTCACCAGACCGCTGGTCGCGATGCTGACACAGAATCTCGGTCTTTCGATCGGCTTCTCGGTCCTGTTCATCATCATCGCGGCGCTGTTCCTGATCTGCGATTTTGATACGATAGATCGTGTTGTCAAAAACTGTCTGCCGAAGAAATACGAGTGGATGGCGGCGTTCGGTCTTGCGTTTACCGTCGTATGGCTCTATCTCAAGGTGCTCGACCTGCTGTTGACCATCTTAGGCGGCAACAAGAAATAATGAAAATCCTTCCGTAGACGAGAAGCAACCGTCTTTCGGTCTCGTCAAAAACAGAATCATAACACAAAACCGCGTACAGATAACCTGTGCGCGGTTATTCTATCATTCAACAGTCAAAATCTCGGAGAAGCCCGTTACCTCAAAAATCTCTTTCACGACATCATTCGCATTGATCACCTTCATCGTCCCACGGGTATTCATCGCTTTCTGTAAGGACAACAGGAGTCTAAGCCCGGCAGAGGAAATGTAGCTGAGCTCCCTGAAGTCGAGAATAAGCTCGGTGATATTTCCCAGAGAACCCTTCAGCTCCTTTTCCGCCTCTCCCGTCGTATTGGTATCCAGGCGTCCTTCGAACGCGGCACGCAGCATTGTACCGTCTGTTTTCTTGGTAATTGTCATCAAATCGCTCCTTTCTGCCGATGGCAGAATCATACAGGGTTATAGTATAACACATACTCTTGTAAAAATCACTAGTTTTTCGGAAAAAGATCAAAAATCACCGAAAGCTTCACCCACATCATCGGGAAGCGGTCATCTCCCCTACTTCCGTTTGCAAAAGGAAGAATCTTCTGGTATAATATAGACTGATAGGAAGGGGTGGATATATGCTTGCTATACTCATCATCGCGGCGGTCGTGATCCTGCTGCTCGCCGTTCTGTATGTTTTCTACTACAGAGTGTTTTATTCGCCGAAGAAGGATATGTCTGAAACCGTCTCGCCGAGGAGCCTCTCGCGCCACATCTATCGCGATCTCGTACAGGAAAGAATCGGCGAGTTGGACGCGCTGCCGTGTCAGCTGATCCATACGCGCTCCGACGACGGTCTGCGGCTGAGCGCGCGATACTATGAAGGCAACGAGGACAAGCCGCTGTTCCTCTGCTTTCACGGATACCGCGGTTCAGCCCTGCGCGATCTGTCGGGCTTCGGTCTGCACCTGATCCAACAGAACTATCCCGTGATACTGATCGACGAGCGGGCGCACTGGCGCTCAGAGGGACACACCATCACCTTCGGCATCAAAGAACGCTATGACGTGATGTCGTGGATCAACTGCGCCAACCGTCGTTTCGGGACAGACAAGCCGATTTACCTGTACGGTATCTCGATGGGCGGCGCCTCGGTGCTGATGGCGTCAGGGCCGGAATTACCCGAAAACATCAGGGGCATTATCGCGGACTGTCCCTTCAACTCACCTAAGGATATCATCAAGCACGTTTGCCGGAGGATGAGGTTCAAGCCCGATCTCTGCTGGCCCTTCATATGGCTTTCAGCGCTTATATGGGGACGCTTTCGCATCAACGCGACAAGCGCGGCACGCGAGGTGCAGAACGCGAAAAAGCCGATCCTGATCATCCACGGAGAAGCCGATACCTTCGTCCCGATGCGCATGAGTCAGGAAGTCGCACAAGCCAACCCTGCCATGACGGAAATGCACACCGTACCGGAAGCCGGTCACGGACTGAGCTTTTATTATGATACGGACAGCTATCTGACATGGATCAAGGAATTCATGGAAAAAACCACCTGATAAGACAGCAAAAGCACGGCTAAGCGCAGCCGTGCTTTTGCATTTTAGGGAAATAGTATCCCGGAACTGATACTAAGTAGCAATAAAACACTTTAATATCTATTGCGGAGAATTCCGCATAACTGCGTTGTCAGTCTTGACAGGCGCCAGCC
>CADBUN010000020.1 GCA_902797825.1 uncultured Ruminococcus sp.
GGCTGGCGCCTGTCAAGACTGACAACGCAGTTATGCGGAATTCTCCGCAATAGATATTAAAGTGTTTTATTGCTACTTAGTATAAGAACCCTTAGGCAATACCGCAGCGACGATTTGAATGACGATTTGAAAAAGGAGAGAAGAACATGAAAAAAGCATTATCCATCCTCGTCTGTCTGGCGATCACCGTCCTGCTGTTCACCGCCTGCGGCTCAAAGAACAGCGTCGCCAACTTCTATGTCAAGGACAAGGCGACGCGCAAGAAGGTGACCGCCACCTTCAAAAGCACCGACAGCGGCGAAACCCGGGAGGTCACCTTACAGAAGGACGCATCCTCCGACGACGGCGCCTACGCCAAATACGTCGGTACCGCCGACGCGAAGCGCTTCGACCGCGTGATCCTCAACACCGACGGCGTCGAGAGCGAGGAGCTCGCCTATAACGACTATGTCTCGGGCTGGGATCTGAGCACGGGGCGCGCCTATCCCGGCGTCGAAACCAAGGACGAGAAGCCGCGCTATGAGCGCAAGACCTTTGACTATGAGGATCGTACCAAGGATATCCTGATCTGGACGCCCGAGGACTATGACGCAGCCTCCGCCGAAAAGTACGCCGTGCTCTACATGACCGACGGTCAAAACCTCTTCAACCCTGCCGCGACCTCTACGGGCTCGTGGGCGGTTGCCGAAAGCGCCCTCGCGATGGCGAAGAACGGCGGCGAAAAGCTCATCATCGTCGGGATCGAGAACGCCGACGGCTTCCGCGACAGCGAGCTGACGCCCGCTATCGGCGCGGTACAGTCCGCGGATTATGAAAACGGCAAGGGCGCTTATTTCTCCGATTTCGTCACGGGCACCGTCATGCCCTATATCAACGAGCACTACAACGTCTATACCGACCGTGAGCATACCCATATCAGCGGCAGCTCCTCGGGCGGCATCGAGAGCTTCTATATCGCCATGACGCATCCCGACAAGTTCGCCTCGGTCGGCGCGCTCTCGCCGGCGTTCCTGCTGTTCAGCGACGAGACCTGGGTAGAGTATCTGGGCAAGCAGGATTATTCGAAAAACGCGCCCTTCGTCTACCTCTACTGCGGCAACGCGAAGAGCGACCAGCTCGAGCAGCAGCTCTATACCGGCACCGTTTCCATGCCCGATAACCTGAAAAAGCTCGGCTACCCCGAGGATAAGGTCGTCATGAAGCTCTATGACGACGGCGTCCACAACGAGATGTACTGGCGCGCGGTCTTTCCCGATTATCTCAAATACGCTTTCCCGAAAGCGGAAGCCGCCAAATCGTTCAACTGATACGAAAAGGCTGTTTCATCCGTCGTGGTGAAACAGCCTTATCTTTTATCGCTTAAATCCAAAATATAATCGGTTTATATGATACAACAAAACCTCCCGAGGGCTTCGGGAGGTTTTTGTGTCAAAAGGATCGTCGTCATGAACGCGCGTTCCGTTCGGATCAGGGCTTCGCGTAAAAGCGATCGAGCAGCTTCGCGATCCACGGAATTTTTCCGATCAGCGGCAGCTCGTTCTTCTTGCCGGTAGCGGCGTTGACAATGCCGATGACCGCAAGCACCGCGAGGAAAATACTGCCGGCGATGAACAACCAGTTAAAGATGTTGTAGACGGTGCTGTGAGTGCGATAAGTCGTGTAGAAAAAGAAGTAGGTCTCGCCGGGGAAGATCAGGTTGATGATCGCAAGAAAGATCGCCTTGGTGATCTCATACGTCAAACTGACCGCGCAGAGCGTAGCGCCCTGCTTGACGTGGTGCTGACAGTAGGGAGACTGTTTTCTCGCGAACATCGGGATCAGGAACAACAGTCCGACATAGGACAGCCACGCGATCCCGCGGTTGGACTGAACATCCTGATCGGGCATCACGGTGGGGTTCAGGGGCTGCTGATAACCCGGCTGATTCTGCTGAAAGCCCGGCTGGGGCTGCTGATAACCCGGCTGATTCTGCTGATAATTCTGTTGGGAATTCTGCTGATTTTGCTGAGGAGCCGCCTGCGCGTTGACAAAGGTGCCGCAGCCGGGACAGGCGTTCGCGTTTTCGGGGAGCTGTTGACCGCAATTCTGACAAAAAGCCATAATATACCTCATTTCTGATGATTTCCGGATACGGCGAGCCGCACCGATTTTGAATAATTCTATCTTATAGAAAAATCCGCCGCCCGTCAACTCGCCGCGGATATCTTTGGAAGAGGTCATAAAAGCCGCTCCCGGGAGAAAAAGTCTTTTGTCATTATTTACAAGGTTTCAGCGGAGATTTTGTGAAAAATCCTGCAAAACCTCCCCGTTTCTCCCCTTTGAGGGGCGTCTCGTCGCCGCGTCGGGATTTTTGTAGGAACTCACAAGAATGACCGTCATATTCTTTACATATCGCCAGTTGCATTTTCCTACGGTTTTATAGTATAATTATGCTGTAAGAATAGTAAAATTCTAAAGTTTGGAGGAATTATTATGGGACTTATTAAAGCAGGTCTGGGCTCCGTAGGCGGAGTTTTGGCAGACCAGTGGAAAGAATTCTTCACCTGTGACGCGATGGATAAAACCGTCCTCGCGCGCAAGGGACAGAAAAAGACTTCCGGCCGTTCATCCAACACCAAGGGCTCCGATAACGTGATCACCAACGGCTCGGGGCTGGTCGTTGCCGACGGTCAGTGCGCGATCATCACCGACCAGGGCGTGGTCGCGGAGATCTGCGCCGAGCCCGGCGAATATACCTACAACTCTCAGACCGAGCCCTCGATCTTCGCGGGCTCCTTCGGCGACAGCCTCAAGCGCACCTTCAAGGAAATCGGCAAGCGCTTTACCTACGGCGGCGAACCGCCCAAGGATCAGCGCGTTTACTACTTCAATACCAAGGAGCTGATGGAGAATCCCTTCGGCACCGCGAATCCTGTTCCGTTCCGCGTGGTTGACAGCCGCATCGGCATCGACCTCGACGTATCGGTACGCTGCAACGGCTATTACAGCTACAAGATCGCCGATCCGATCCTGTTCTATACCAACGTATGCGGCAACTTCCAGGGCGGCGATTATCCGCGCTCTGAGATCGACAAGCAGCTCAAGACCGAGTTCATCGGCTCGCTGCGTCCGAGCTTCGCGAAGATTTCCGAGATGGAGGTTCGCCCCTATGCGCTCCCCGAGCACGAAGAGGATATGATCAACGCCGTCAACGAGGTGCTCGATGAAAAATGGGGCAGACTGCGCGGCTTGAAGATCGTCTCCATCGCGTTCCAGAACGTTGATCTCCCCGAAGAGGATCAGAAAATGCTCAAAGAGGTTCAGCGCAACGCTGCCTTCCGCGATCCCAACATGGCGGCAGCCCACCTTGTCGGCGCGCAGGCGCAGGCGATGCAGGACGCCGCGAACAACCAGAACGGCGCTTTGGGCGCGTTCATGGGCATGGGCATGGCACA
>CADBUN010000021.1 GCA_902797825.1 uncultured Ruminococcus sp.
GAGGTTCGTAAGAGAGAGGCTTACGAGAAGCCTTCTGTAAAGCGTAAAAAGAAGTCCGAGGCTGCTCGCAAGCGTAAGTACAGATAATCAACAAACAAACGGACAGGTTATCCCTGTCCGTTTTTTGCTTTACCGGAATCTACTCGTATCCGTAAAGCAAAAGACTCTATGCAAGCTCAGTTTGCCGCCGCTCAGCAACGAGCGACGGCGATGCTTTCCGGTCTGCGTTACCGCCGACCATGATTATGAGGTGTTTCCATGAAAAGAAGATTCCAAAAACCGATGCTCCTGCTGCTGTGCGCTTCACTGGCGCTGTCGGTCGCGCTGACCGGCTGCGGCGCCGCGACGCCGAAAAACTTCCCCGTCGCGGTATCCGATACGACGCGCAGCGCCTTAGAGCTCAACAAGTCGTCCTTCCGCGACACCGATCTCGACGAAATCTACCGCTTTATCCGCGAGGGCGCGACCGTCAGCCAGCTCAACGATAAATATGAAATTTCCTGTCTGAGACAGACCGACAGCGGCTATTCGGTGCTGTATTGGGGCACGAGGAAGATCCTCAAGCTCGACTTTGACGCGGAGGGCAACTGGATCGCCGCCGATCGTCTTCACAGCCTCTTCCGTTTAATCGGCTCGCGCGTCAAGCTCGATAACCTCAAAGAGGGTGATCCCGTGCTCAAGGTGCAGCAGGCGGATCCCACCGCTTACTTCCCCTTTTTGGCGGATAAGACGAGCGCCGATCTCGAAACCAATCATTATTCGGAGGACGGTTACCATACCCGCATCCTGTACGACGCGGATTTCAACGTCAAGTCCGTGACGTACGAGCTGATGTAAGGCGGTGAAGCGATGAATGCGCTGAACGAGCTGCGCGATTTTTTGCCGGATGACCGGACAGCCGCCCTGGTGACGAGCGATATTAACCGCCGCTATCTCAGCGGCTTTCCGTCCTCGGCAGGCGCGGTACTCGTGACCAAGAGCCGCTTTCTGCTGATGGTCGATTTTCGCTATTATGAAGCTGCCGCCCGGCGCGTCCAACCGCCGCTGGAGGCGTTCCGCTATACCCGGCTGACGGATGACCTGAATCGCATTTTTCTTGAAGAGAATATTAAACAGGTCTATCTCGAGGAGGAAGCCGTCACCGTCTCGTATTTTCACGAGCTGCAGGCGACGCTGATCCCCGAGGTGCTGACCGACGGGCTGAGCGATCAGCTGATGAAGCTGCGCCTGTGTAAGACCGCGCCGGAGGTCGAGAAGATCATCACCGCCCAGCGCATCACCGAGCGCGCCTATACCGAGGTGCTCAACCTGCTGCGCCCCGGCGTCAGCGAGCGCCGGATCGCCGTGGAGCTCGAGCATCTGATCAAGCTGTACGGCGGCGAGCGCGTCGCCTTTGATTTGATCTGCGTCACCGGGGAGAACACCTCCCTGCCGCACGGCGTCCCGTCCGACAGGCTCGTTCGGGAGGGCGATTTCTTTACCTTCGATATCGGCGCGGTCTACGACGGCTACCACAGCGACATGACGCGTACCGTCGCGGTCGGTCATGCCGACGAAGAGATGCGGCTGATCTATGAAACCGTGCTGCAGGCGCATCTAAACGCCGCGCGCGCCATCATCGCCGGCAACAAGGTCGCCGACGTCGATCTCGCTGCGCGCGAAACGATCGAGCGCTGCGGCTACGGCGAGTATTTCGGTCACAGCACCGGTCACGGCGTAGGGCTGGAGATTCACGAAGCCCCAGCCGTTTACAAAACGAACCTCACCCTCCTGCGCGATGAGATGGTCATCACCGACGAGCCCGGCATCTATCTGCCCGGCCGCTTCGGCGTCAGGATCGAGGATATGTACCTCGTCAGGGGAGAGCGCGCGGTTGATCTTGCCGAAATCCCCAAGGATTTGACGATTATTTAATCCATATCCGATATAATTCTCGGAAGGTATTGATTTTTCACACATTTGCCTGTATAATATTCTGGATAAAGCCCGTATTGATCTTTTGACACGGCGAGACGACGTCTCTTCGCCGGAGGATCGGGCGATACTAAATGACACATTAGGAGGAATAAATATGATTTCTGCCGGCGATTTCAGAAACGGCGTAACCTTTGAGATGGATGGACAGGTTGTTTCCATCATCGAATTCCAGCACGTAAA
>CADBUN010000022.1 GCA_902797825.1 uncultured Ruminococcus sp.
CCCCTTTAACATCTATTGCGTTAAATTCCGCATAGCTGCGTTGTCGATCTTGACAGGCGCCAGCCTGCCTGCGATCTCCGCCTTGCTATGCGAAATTTTCCACTAATATCTTGTTTAAGCGTTTTAATTGAAATTAGTATAACAGGATTTTTCGCTTAACTTTAGCGGTAAAACGAGAGGATATCAATCGTAGGGACGTTCCTCAGCCGGAGACGGCACCCCTCTGTCATCCTGCGGATGACACCTCCCCAATGGGGAGACCTCAATGGTCGTCCGCGGACGGGCACTGCCCGTCCCTACAAGTATCCTTTGGTTTTATTGCTAAACCTAAGCCTGAAAAATCCTGTATCAATTTCAATCACAGGAGGTAATCTATGGCTAACAAGGCTATGACTTTTGACAAGTACCGCGTATTCGAGACCGAATTCGCGGGCAGACCGCTGGTTATCGAAACCGGCAAGATGACACAGCTGGCGAACGGCGCGTGTCTGGTACGCTACGGCGAGACCGTCGTCCATGTGGCGGCGACCGCGTCCGCCAAGCCGAGAGACGGCATCGACTTCTTCCCCCTCTCGGTCGATTATGAAGAGAAGCTCTATTCCGTCGGCAAGATTCCCGGCAGCTATATGCGCCGCGAGGGCAGACCGAGCGAGAAGGCGATCCTGACCTCGCGCGTCATCGACCGCCCGATCCGTCCGCTCTTCCCCAAGGATATGCGCAACGACGTCTCCATCGTCGCCACCGTCATGTCGGTTGATCCCGACTGCTCGCCCGAGATCGCCGCGATGGTCGGTACCTCGATCGCGATCTCGATCTCCGATATCCCGTGGAACGGCCCGATCTCCGGCGTATCGGTCGGCTTGGTAGACGGCGAGATCGTCATCAACCCCAACGCCGAACAGCGCAAGGTGTCCGACATGGCGACCACCGTCGCCTCTACCGCCGAGCGCATCGCGATGATCGAAGCCGGCGCGAACTGCGTCAGCGACGAGGTGATGTACAACGCGATCATGGCAGGTCATGAAGCCAACCAGAAAATCATCGAATTCATCAACGGTATCGTTGCCGAAATCGGCAAGCCGAAGTTTGAATATCCCTCGAACGAGCCCGATCACGAGATGTTCGAGGCGATCAAAGCCTTTGCCGAAGAGGACGTCAAGGCGGCGCTCGATACCGACGACAAGACCGTCCGCGACGAGCGCTTAAAGCCCATCTATGAGGCGGTTCACGAGAAATTTGACGAAATCTATCCCGAATCCGAAGCGAAGATCGACGAGTGCCTGTATAAGACACAGAAGTTCATCGTGCGCCGCTGGCTGCTCGACGAGCAGAAGCGCGTTGACGGCAGAGGCATGGACGATATCCGTCCGCTGGCGAGCGAGGTCGGTATCCTGCCGCGCGTTCACGGCTCGGGTTTGTTCACCAGAGGTCAGACACAGGTGCTGACCGTCGCCACCCTCGGCACCGTCGGCGATATGCAGCTGCTCGACGGCATTGACGACGAGACCGAGAAGCGCTATATGCACCACTACAACTTCCCGTCCTACTCTGTCGGCGAGACCAGACCTTCACGCGGTCCCGGCAGACGTGAGATCGGTCACGGCGCGCTGGCGGAAAGAGCGCTGCTGCCGGTCATCCCCTCGCTGGAGGAGTTCCCCTATTCGCTCAGACTGGTCTCGGAGGTTGTCTCCTCCAACGGCTCTACCTCTCAGGGCTCCGTCTGCGGCTCTACGCTGGCGCTGATGGACGCCGGTGTGCCGATCAAGGCGCCTGTCGCCGGCATCTCCTGCGGTCTGATCACCGAGGGCGAGCGCTGGATGACCATGGTCGATATCCAGGGGCTCGAGGACTTCTTCGGCGATATGGACTTTAAGGTAGCCGGCACCCACGACGGCATCACCGCGATCCAGATGGACCTCAAGATCAGCGGTCTGTTGCCCGAGATGGTCAAGGAAGCGCTCGAAAAAACCCACAAGGCGCGCAACTACATCCTCGACGAGGTTATGCTCAAGGCGATCGCCGCGCCGCGTGAGGAGCTCAGCAAGTATGCGCCCAAGATGTTCACCACCACCATCGCCGCCGACAAGATCGCCGAGGTCATCGGCAAGTCCGGCAAGGTCATCAAGGAGATTCAGGCTCAGTGCGAGTGTAAGATCGACATCGAGGAAGAGGGCGAGATCGGTCAGGTATTCGTCGC
>CADBUN010000023.1 GCA_902797825.1 uncultured Ruminococcus sp.
TACTGTCGTATGTCAAGGAGCTCAACAAAGCTATGCGGAATTTACTGCAATAGATGATAAAGGTTTTTATTTAGGATTAGTATTAATCTACGGCTTCGTTTTCACAGCCGCAACCGCAGCCGCCTCCGGAAGTGTCTTCCGAAACGTTCGGAGGGAAGAATTCATCTGTCGGGAAGTCGAGCCGCGAGAACATTTCACACGGACTGTCGGTGGAGCTTTCACAACGCTTCTCGGGGATACAGAAATCGTAGGAAGGGATCAGCATCTGAACATTTCGCATCAGCTGGACGATGGAGAAAACACCCAACGTCGCCAGTACGGCGCGTTCGCCGCTTTCACTGATCTTGCCGCCGATATGCTGCAGCACGCTGTTCGGGATCTTGTGACACAGCTTTTGATAAGGCTTTTTGTTCCCGATCCTTACCGCCAGCGCGATCGGCTGCGCGACCTGGACATTTGCCGTCGGCAGGCTACGGACAGGCAGATTCTGATTGTCAAAACTCTCGCTCGTCATATCCGACGAGAATACGCGCACATTTCCCTCGGAGCCATACAGGATTACCTTCTTATCCGAGACACACAAGCCCTCGACCTGCTGTGGCGCGGTAGTCGGCGAAGAAAAGACGTCCAGCGTGACGGAGAAGAAAAAGGTGATATCAATCGAATAAAACCCACGGTTGAACGGAACCGGCTCAATATCCAGCATCACGTTCAGGACATCCGCCGAGCGGATACGGACGTTCACCGCGTTGTCGATCAGCGCCTGAGACGCGTCGCTGAGATAGACAGGCAGATCTGACAGACAATCCTTATCGCCGCAGCTGTCGTAGACACGCCGCGCATCAATACAAACCGGCTCGCCGCCTATACGGTTACCGGTCGTTTCATTTACATTATCAGGCATAAGTAAAACCTCCGTTTATGATATTGATGCAATACATCATTACATAATACGGAGGTTTCCGATATTTGTGAAAGATTTTGCTGTCTCCCGAAGAGAAAGCACTTCGGAGTGTACCATCTATCAGAAAATCACATAAATCATTATTTAATGATTTCCATCTTGGCGAAGTTCGCCATCAGCGTTTTAGTACCGACCTTATCAAAGGCAATCTCGAGCATCGTATCGTTGCCCATCGGAGAAGCCGTCAGTACCATGCCGGTACCGAACACCTTATGATAAACGGTGTTGCCGGGGCTGTATTTGTTGCCGGAGGGGGCAGCGACCGGCTTTTTCTTGGCAAAAGGATCGAACTGCTGTTTTGGCTGGTGCTCATACCGATGATTGGCATAGATATTTTCATTGCCGGTTTTCTCAAGAAGAGAGGAAGGAATCTCGGTCACAAAGCGCGACTCACGGTTATGCGTCGTAGATCCGAACAGCATACGTTCTCTGGTTTTGATCAGATAGAGCTTTTCCTTCGCACGGGTAATGCCGACATACGCTAAGCGGCGTTCCTCGTTCAGCTCGCCGGCTTCCATGATGGTTGCCATCGACGGAAAGACGCCGTCCTCCATACCGGGGATGAATACCACAGGGAATTCCAGCCCCTTCGCGGAATGAAGCGTCATCATTACGACACTCTCGGTCTGTGCGTCATAGTTATCAATATCAGTCATCAGCGAGATTTCCTCTAAAAACGCGCCTAAGGTCGCTTCATCACCGTAATCCTCCTGGAATTTGATGATATTAGAGGATAATTCGTCGATGTTCTCGATCCGCTGTTCATAATCATCCTTTTCAGCCATCAGATACTGTTTATAATCAGTATGCTCCAAAATCAGGTTGTATAATTCCGCAATCGAATAATCCCCTGATAACGCAGCCTCGATCAAGCCGTCGATCAGGCGCGCAAAGGCTTCCAGCTTTGCGGCCGCTCTCGCTAAGGTCGGATAGTCAGAGGCGTGTTTGATGACGCTGTAAATGCTCTCCCCTACGCCGCTTGCGATCTCAGCGACCTTGATCATCGTCGCTTCTCCGATCGCGCGTTTGGGCTTATTGATGATTCTTCTCAGGCGAATATCGTCATGCGGATTGTTGATCACCTGCAAATAGGAGGTCATATCCTTGATCTCTTCACGGTCATAGAAGCGGTGACCGCCGATCACGCGGTGCGGAATGCCGGAGCGCGACAATGCCTGTTCGATCGTATTACTCTGCGCGTTCATACGGTAAAGAATCGCGAAGTCAGAGAAGCTGCGCCCTTCTGCTACCCCGTCAAGGATGGTGCGCGCGATGAACATCGCCTCTTCCCTTTCGCTCGACGCGGTATGCAGGGTGATGCGCTCGCCCTTCGGATTCTGCGTCCAGAGGGTTTTTCCCTTGCGCTCGAGGTTATTCTTGATGACATTGTTGGCAGCGTCGAGGATCGTCCCGGTGCTGCGGTAATTCTGTTCCAGACGAATTACGACGGAGCCCTTGAACTCATTCTCAAAGCTGAGGATGTTTTCGATCGTGGCGCCGCGGAAGCGGTAGATGCTCTGGTCATCGTCGCCGACGACACAGAGATTGCCGCGCGCTTTGGATAACAGGCTGATCAACCGATACTGGCTCTTGTTGGTGTCCTGATACTCATCTACCATGATATATTTGAATCGTCGCTGATAGTATTCCAGCACGTCGGGATTCTGTTCAAACAGCTTGATTGTATTGCTGATCAAGTCATCAAAATCCATCGCGTCGGAGGTCATCAAGCGCTGCTGGTAGAGATCATATGCCTGTGCGATATACTTCAAGCGGCTGTCGTAGGAGGCGGCGGTTTGGATATCCTTCGGCTCCTGCATCTTGTCCTTATATTTCGAGATTTCGTTCAAGACCGTTTTATGGGAAAGGAACTTTTCGTCGATGTTGAGCTGTTTCATGATCTCCTTCATCAAACGGCGCGAATCATCGGTATCGTAAATCGTAAAATGACTGCTAAAGCCGAGCCTGTCGCCGTATCGCCTGAGAATCCGCGCGCAGGTAGAGTGAAAGGTAGCCGCCCATACTTCTTCGGCACCCTCGCCGCCGACCGCTTCGATCCTTTCCTTCAACTCGCCGGCTGCCTTATTGGTGAAGGTGATGGCGAGTATCTGCCACGGCTGGGCAAGCCCGGATTTGATGATAAAAGCGATGCGGTTGACGAGTACGGTCGTCTTGCCCGAGCCGGCGCCGGCTAAGATTAAAACGGGCCCCTCTGTCTGAAAGACCGCTTGCTGCTGCATTTCATTTAATGATGAAAACTGTAATTTCAATTCATCTAAAATCGTCATAGTATCCCTCGAAAATTCAATTCGTCATACATTGTAGCATACGCTCAAAAGCGTATAATTCCGAACAAAACTATTTCAATATTGTAACAGTCACACAGAAAAATTGCCCGGTTCCATAGGCGGGACCGGGCAATTATCATCAGGGACTTTGGGATAGAAAACAGTTAACGGATCAGATTCGGAATCTCGTATCCGATATAAAACATATCAGTTAGCCATGTGCAGCGTCACAACATCAGTGTCGATGCTGTAGCCGGAGCTGTCGGTGATCTTGCAGTAAACCTGTCTGCCGTTACGCGACTGATTCATCTCAACGCTGTCGTAGGCGTTATCCTTATCATCGGTAGCAATCCAATTGGTCTTGCCGGCAGGTCGATAGAACCA
>CADBUN010000024.1 GCA_902797825.1 uncultured Ruminococcus sp.
CTCTTTTTTCAGGGCGTCCGAGCCCTCGGTACCCTTGACCAATACGATCGAAGCCTTGACGACCTGACCGCGCACCTCATCGGGCGCTGCGGATACGCCGCATTCGAGCACGTAGGGAAGCTCCATGATGACCGACTCGATCTCGAACGGTCCGATCCGGTAGCCGGAGGACTTGATGACGTCGTCGGTACGTCCGACATACCAGAAGTAACCGTCCTCATCGCGCCAGGCGGTATCGCCGGTATGGTACATTCCGTCATGCCAGGCTTCCTTGGTCGCTTCTTCGTTGCGGTAATACCCCTTGAAGAGACCGCAGGGAACGCGTTTATCGGTGTGGATCACGATCTCGCCGGGCTCGCCGTCGGGAACGGGATTACCGTCGGGATCAACGATATCGAGGTCATAGCCCGGGATGGGCTTGCCCATGGAGCCGATCTTCGGCGTAGTGCCGAAGAGGTTGCCGACGGTGAGGGTGGTTTCGGTCTGACCGAAGCCTTCCATAATTCTCAGCCCCGTCGCCTTCTTGAATTGGCGGTAAACCTCGGGGTTCAGCGCCTCGCCGGCGGTCGTCATATGGACGATGGAGGACAGATCGTATTTACTGATGTCCTCCTTGATCATCATGCGCAGCATGGTCGGCGGCGCACAGAAGGTTGTGATGTGGTATTTAGCGAACATCGGCAGGATATCCTCGGCGTGGAAGCGGTCAAAGTCATAGGTGAATACGGCGCCCTCCGAGAGCCACTGGCCATAGAGCTTACCCCACAGCGCCTTGCCCCAGCCGGTATCGGAAATGGTAAAATGCAGACCGTCGGGATCGACGCCGTGCCAGTATTTCGCGGTGACATAATGACCGAGCGCATACTTATAGCTGTGTTCGGCGATCTTCGGGTAACCGGTCGTACCGGAAGTGAAGAACATCACCATCGTATCGTTGCCGCAGGGAGTATCGACTGTCCGGTAAAAATGAGTGGAATACATTTCATATTCCGCGTCAAAATCGCGCCAGCCCTCTCTTTGACCGCCAACCAAGATCTTGGTGACCAGCGACGGACTGGTTTTCTGCGCTTCATCAACGGATTCGGCTACCAAACCGTCGGCAGTCGCGACAATAGCCGAAATATCGGCGGATTGGAAGCGGTATTCAAAATCATGGGTAAGCAGCTGGTTGGTCGCCGGGATCGCGACCGCGCCTAGCTTATGCAGCGCGAGCATCGAGAACCAGAACTGATAATGGCGCTTCAGGACCAGCATCACGCGGTCGCCCTTCTTAATCCCGAGAGACTTGAAATAATTTGCCGTCTGGTTGGAATAGCGTTTCATGTCGTTAAAGGTGAAGCGGCGCTCATTCTTATGCTTGTCGATATGCAGCATGGCGAGCTTTTCGGGCGTGTTGTTGGCGATCGCGTCCACACAGTCAAACGCGAAGTTGAATTTATCCTCATTTCGGAAACTGATCGCCTTGAGGCAGCCGTCGCCGTCCTCGAGTGTACGGACGAACTGACCGGTGATCGCGGACTTTTGCGCAATATGCGCCTTCATCACGCTGTCCTCCGCCTCTTCAACCTCCTTCTCACCCGGAAGGATGACAGCGATGAACTTGACATTCTCGCCGCCGATAGCGATCATGCCGTGAGGCGTGGAGGAATTATAATAGATGCTGTCGCCGGCAGCGAGCTCTTCAAAGTTTTTGCCGATCTGTATCTTCATCTTACCGGACAGGACAAAGTCGAATTCCTGACCGGCGTGCTTGGTCAGATGGATGGGCTTATTCTGCAGCGCCTCATCATAATCATACTGGCAAAAATAAGGCTCGGCGATCTTGTTCTTGAACATCGGCGCCACGTTGACGATCGAGATGCCCTCTTCCTCGGCGGTCTGTCTGCCGCCGCCCCGACGGGTAACGGTATAGCTCTTGAGCCTTGCCGACTCGCCCTCAAGGATATCGGTAATCCCTAAGTCAAACGCCAAGGCGCACTTATGGATAAAGGTAAAGGGGAAATCCTCGGTACCGTTTTCATACGCCTTGTACTCCGATACGCTGACCTCGGTTTTTTCTGCCATTTCTTCGACAGAGAAACCGCTGATCTCACGCATTTCGCGGATTCTTTCGGCTACCTCAAACAGCTTTTCGTTATCTACGACTGACATTTTTGTTCCTCCTGTTAAAAAGATTAGGATACAACAATCAATAAATCGAAATTGATTCGCAAGTGGTTGAGCTTTTATCGAATTATCCTTCTTCCGATACATAGATAATTCCACAAAAAAACACCCGTCTCAACATTGAGACGAGTGTGAAAATCACATCCGCGGTACCACTCAACTTGCAGTCAATAAACTGCCACTCTCGGGATCCAACAATCCCTATGCCTTGACGCAGCAATCACGAGGAGTATCTACTAAGCCTACACGCGTGTACGCTTTTCGGGCTCCCGGCTCGGAAGCGATGGGTACTTGGGTTAACCTTGTCGGCTTACACCAACCGCCGACTCTCTGAAAAAGTTCTGCCCTGACCGTCTTCGTCATAGCCTTTATCAATTGTCTAATCGCATTTTAGCACTCAAAAGCCAAAAAGTCAATATCGGTATAGTGACGGATATATGAATCCGAAACGATAAAATTTTAGCTATTTTTCAGAGGATGCCGTTTCCTTCGATTTCGCTTCTTTGTTGCTGAGGAAATAATTCAGCACCGCCATGCCGACGATAATCAAATAGCCGATGATGCTGAACAGATCCGGCACCTGCTGAAAAACGATCAGGCTCATCAGCGAGGCGAAGATGATCTGGGTAAAATCATAGACCGAAATCTCCTTGGCAGGAGCGCAGGTGTAGGCGGCGGTGATCGAAAACTGCGCCAGCGCGGCGGTAATCCCGGCAGAGAGCAAATAAACCCACTGCAGCGCCGTCATCGGGACATAACCCGCGATCATCACAGGCGTGACGATCAACGTAGAAACGGTAGAGAAGAAAAAGACGATATAGGGATTATTCTCCCCCATCAAGCCGAGCTTCCGCACACAGCCGTATGCCGCACCGGCGAACACGCCGCCCAGAAAGCCGACCAGCGCCGGGATGAATGCGGCGTTGGCAAAGCCGGGCTTGATCACAAATACCGTGCCGAACAGCGCGCCGCCCAGAATCAGCCACTGCCAGAAGCGTGGCCGCTCCCGGATGAAGATAAACGAAAACAGCACCGCAAAAAACGGCGACATCTTATTGAGGATAGAAGCGTCGGATAACACCAGTGTTTCGAGCGCATAGTAATTGCAGACCACTCCTGCCAGCCCGAACAGGGTACGCAGGATCAAAAACGGCAGACTGCCCTTGACGGACGGGCGCATCGGCGCTTTATTCTTTATCAGAACAATAAAAGCAATAACCGCCGCCATGGCGTTACGGAAAAATACCTTTTGAAAAACCGGGAGCTCGTCACCGCTGAGCTTGACGAACATATTCATACAGGCAAAGAAAAATGCCGACAGGATCAACAGCAGGATCCCTTTGGTTCTTTTATTCACGATATCATACACCATTCATATCATAATAATGATATTGTAACACAAAACAACGTATAATTCAACCGCGGCTACCTCCGAGCGGTACGGAAGTCCCCGATCCGCCTGCGGCATATCATGAAAACAGAAGAATAAATCCGTGCAAGACTGCCCACAATACAATCAGAATGAACAAACACAGGAGCGTGAAGCAAGTGACTATCAAACGCGGCGATATCTATTATGCCGATCTCAGCCCGGTGGTGGGCTCCGAGCAGGGCGGCGTCCGACCGGTGCTGATTATCCAGAACGACGTCGGGAACCGCTACTCCCCCACCGTGATCGCGGCAGCGATCACCAGCCGAACAGATAAAACAAAGCTGCCGACGCATATCCCCATCGAAGCGCACGACTGCGGTCTGCAAAAGGACAGCGTCGTTCTGCTCGAACAGGTTCGTACATTGGATAAACGTCGGCTCAGAGAGAAGATGGGCTCGGTCAATATCCGTTCGATGAAGGAAGTGAACCGGGCGCTGTCCGTCTCCTTCGGGCTGATCGGATAACCTCCACCACGGGAAGAAAGCGCCCCGATAA
>CADBUN010000025.1 GCA_902797825.1 uncultured Ruminococcus sp.
ACGACAGTATGCCTGCGTCACTCGCCTCGCTCTGCGAAATTTATCACTAATATCTGATTAAATCTTTTTATCAAGGATTAGTATTACAGCTTTAGCTTATGGATGCTGTTTTCCGCCTGTTGAATGACGTTGAAGATTTCGCCCGCCGTCTGGGGATACTCTTCCGCCAGCTCCTCCGGAGAGGCGCTGAGCTTTTGGAACGCTTCCAGATATCCCGGGCTGTCGACATCCGTCATGCTGCCGATATCGGTATAGTATTTGTCCATCACCGCATAAGCATAGCCGCTGTATAACTCGCCCGGCACGGTAAAGAGCGTGGGGGGATTGTTCTGATTCGCGGCATATAAACGGCGGAACACCCGATAGAGCATGATCATGAAATAGTTGTTGATGGTTCGGTCAAGCTTTCGGTTTTTGGCGGTGGCGGCAAAGTCATAGATGACGTTTATCATGTTTGCGATCAGTCGTCGGTTGACGATCTGTGCCGCGCTTTGCTTGCGCGAGCCTTTTTCGATGACCGGTTCACTCAGGTCGTAGGCGCGGTCAGCGGTTCTGCCCAGCAGATAATCACAGCTGACTTCATAGTAATCCGCTGCCTTGACGACAAAATCCAGTCCGCATTCTCTGACGCCCTTTTCATAGTGGGAGAGAAGCGCCTGTGAGATACCGAGATCGAAGGCGGCTTGCTTTTGACTCAGATTCTTTTCCTTTCTTAACAGTGTGATATTTCGTGAGAAATACTGATTCATCCCATCACCTCGTTTATACGGTTAGTATAATCTATTTTTTACAGATTGTAAAGTGCTTCGGTGACAAATTCGCGGTTTTTATCATGGACAGGCGAAAATATGTCCGTCAAAGCCACGGTTCATATCGTTACCGTTCGTTACCGTCATCCTACTGTTGCAGCTTGCTTTTGAGGAGGCATTATGAAATCTTATTATATCCATATGATACGCCACGGCGCGATCAGCCCCACGCTGAAGGGGCGTTATATCGGCGTGACGGATGTACCGCTGTCCGATCAGGGGAAACAGGCTGTTCGCAAATTGAACGCCACGATGGACTATCCCTATGCCAAGGTCGTTTTTACTTCTCCCCTCAAACGGTGTGTACAGACCGCCCGGATTATTTATCCCGAGACAGAGCCGCTGGTGATTGATCAGCTCACCGAATGCCATTTCGGCGAATGGGAGAATAAAACCGCCGACGACCTGCGCGGCGATGCGGATTTTGCCAAATGGCTCGCCGGAGACAGCGAGGTGAAACCGCCGAGAGGGGAGAGCACCGCCGATTTTACGCGCCGTATCTGCGTGATGTTCGAGAGCATCGTCGACGGATTGATGAAAACCGGTACCACCGACGCGGCGATCATCACCCACGGCGGCGTGATGAATACCCTACTTGCCGTCTACGGATTACCGCAGGCAAAGCCCTTTGACTGGGCGTGTGACAGCGGATACGGCTATTCGCTGCGTATTACCCCGGCGCTTTGGATGCGCGATAAGGTCGCCGAGGTGTATGCCCGTATTCCCCTTGAGCGCGAAGCAGACGAAGAGGAATAATACCTTTCTATTCAAAAGGAATGGCAGTTGTTGCGATTGGTTTTCTTTAATTTTGAAATCTTTTTATTCAAATATTTCATAATTCCGTATTTTCGGACAGAATATTATTGAATTTTGCAGGATGATGTGCTAAAATGAAAGAGATTACGGAGCGTGATGAATATGGTTTCAAATTTACTCGTGAGGATCGATTTATCCCGAAAGAGCTTTTCCAAAGGTCAGCGCAGGATCGCCGACTATATCGAGGAGCATTATGACGCGGCGGCGTTTATGACAGCCGCGAAGCTGGGTGAGGTCGTCGGTGTATCGGAGAGCACGGTGGTACGGTTTGCGACGCAGATCGGCTATGACGGCTTCCCTTACCTGCAAAAAGCGATGCAGGAGATGATCCGCGATAAGCTCACCTCCATCCAGCGTATCGAGGTCACGACAGGACGTATCGGCGACGCGGATGTAGTCGAGAGCGTGCTGAATCAGGATATTGATAAGATTCGCCGCACGATCGACGAGGTCTCCCGCGAGGATTTCAAAAAGACTGTCCGGGCGATTATCAACGCGCGTAATATTTATGTGTTCGGCGTGAAATCGTCCTCTTATATCGCGAATTTCTTCGCTTATTATCTCGATCTGATTTTTGGTAACGTCCATATTTTGAATTCTACTTCTAAGACGACGACTTACGAAAAGCTGTTCCGTATCACCGATCGGGACGTGATGATCGGGATCAGCTTTCCGCGTTATTCGTCGATGGCGGTTGACGCGATGAGCTTTGCGCATGATCGCGGCGCCGAGGTTGTCGCGATCACGGACAGCATGGTTGCGCCTGTTGTCAGAGACGCCGACGAGGTGCTTTTGGCGCGATCCGATATCGCCTCTGTCGTCGATACGCTGGTAGCGCCGCTGAGTCTGATCAACGCGTTATTGGTAGCTATTGTGATCGAGCGGAAAGACGATATCAAAAAGACCTTTTCCGATCTGGAGGAGGTCTGGAAGGAACAGAACGTCTACGCCGTCAACCTAAATGATCCCGATCAAAAGGAACACCGCTATGACTGATAAAAAGGTGATCGTCATCGGCGCCGGGCCTGCCGGAATGATGGCAGCCGGAGCGGCTGCCGAAAACGGCGCTCAGGTTCTGTTGCTGGAAAAAAATCAGAAGGTCGGGCGCAAGCTCGCCATCACCGGGAAAGGGCGCTGTAATATCACGAATTTTTGTGATACCGATACGTTTATCGCTCATCTGACAGCGAATCCTCGCTTTATGTACAGCGCGATCAACCGCTTTTCCTGCTATGATACGGTCACTTTCTTTGAAGAGAGGGGCTTGCGGACGAAGGTGGAGCGCGGCAACCGCGTGTTTCCGGAATCCGACAAAGCCTTGGATGTTGTCGATACGCTGTATCGTTATCTGACCGATCTCGGCGTAGCGGTTATCCGATCCGAGGTCAAGGGATTGAGGATCGAAAACGGCGCTGTCATCGGCGTGTCACTTGCCGATCGCGAGGTCTTTGCCGACGCGGTGATCGTCGCCTGCGGCGGTATGTCTTATCAGGCGACCGGCTCTACCGGCGACGGCTACACCTTTGCCAAGGCCGCCGGTCACACCATCACGCCGCTGCTGCCGTCCTTAGTGCCGCTGACAGCGATGGATCAAGATGTTCCTCAATTGCAGGGACTTTCGCTGAAAAACGTCATGCTGACGGTCAAGGATAACAGCACCCATAAAGAAGTATACCGCGAGATGGGCGAGATGCTGTTCACGCATTTCGGGATCTCCGGGCCGCTTGTCTTGTCGGCGAGCGCGCATATGCGACAGATGTCGCCGGGCAGATACACGGTATATATTGATATGAAGCCGGCGTTAGACGAAGAGACGCTCGATAAGCGTATCCTGCGTGATTTGTCGGAATTTACCAATAAAGATATCATTAACTCACTCGGCAAGCTTTTGCCGAAGAAGCTCATCCCCGTGGTCATCCGTCGTGCCGGGATCGAGCCGCATACCAAATGCCATACGCTGACGGCGGAACAGCGACAGGCGCTGTTAGTTCAAATCAAGCGTTTTTCGGTGGATATCCAAGCCTTCCGCCCGATTAACGAAGCCATCGTTACCCACGGCGGTGTGGATGTGAAGGATATTGATCCGCGTACCATGCAAAGCAAGCTGGTCAAGGGCTTGTTCTTTGCCGGAGAGGTGCTCGACCTTGACGCCTATACCGGCGGCTTTAATTTGCAGATCGCTTACGCGACCGGCAGACTCGCCGGAGAGAGCGCGGCGCTCTAGCGTCCGCCTGATAAAAGATACAGCCATCTGTGATAGGTTTGCTGTCGGTCTTGAAAGGAGAATATATTATGTCTATCGCAATTGCCATCGACGGTCCTGCCGGAGCCGGTAAATCGACGATCGCGCGCTTAGCCGCGAAGGAGCTCGGTTTTATCTATGTGGATACAGGCGCTCTATACCGCACGATCGGCTTGGCGGCTACCCGTCGCGGCTTGACCGCTGATGATCAAGCGGCGGTGATCGCGATGCTCCCGTCTATCAAGGTGGAGCTCGCCTTTAACGAAAAGCAGGAGCAGATTGTCCTGCTCGATGATGAGGATGTCAGCGGCTTGATTCGTACGCCTGAGATATCGATGATGGCGTCGGCGGTATCCGCGATCCCCGAGGTGCGCGCTTTTTTGTTGGATTTACAACGCAACATGGCGCATACCGACAACGTGATTATGGACGGCAGGGATATCGGAACGGTTGTCCTGCCCGATGCGAAAATCAAGATTTTTCTGTCCGCATCGCCCGAGTGCAGAGCCCGCCGTCGTTATGATGAGCTGATCGAAAAGGGCATGGACGTCAAATATGAGGATATCCTGAGCGACGTCATCGCGCGCGATTACGCGGATTCTCACCGCGAGATCGCGCCCCTGATGCCTGCTGCTGACGCGATCATGGTCGATACATCCGGTGAGGATCTGGAAACCTCCGTCAATAAACTCTTACAGATAATGAGGGATCATATATGAAGCGCAATCATTTTTATTTCTTTTGGAGAAATTTTCTGCTGCTGGCGTTTAAGCTCAAATACCGTATGAAGTATATCGGACGCGAGAATATCCCCGAGAGCGGCGCCTATATCCTCGCTTCCAACCACAGGCTCGCCGCTGATCCGATCATGATCGGAATGGGGTTGAAGCGTCAGGTGCTGTTCATGGCGAAGGAAGAGCTGTTCCATAATAAGTTTATCGGTTGGTTTATCAGCAAGCTCGGCGCTTTCCCTGTCAGCCGCGGCAAGGCGGATACCGATTCGATTCGCCATTTTGAAAAGGCGCTCGAGGACGGCGCGCTGATCGGCATCTTCATTGAGGGTACCCGTTCCAAGGACGGCGAATTCCTGCCGCCGAAGAACGGCGTCAGCCTGATAGCATGGGATACCAAGACGCCCGTCATCCCGGTTTGTCATACCAAGATCGGCTCGCGGACGGTCTTTCACTTCGGCAAGCCGCTTTCTCTGAAGGATATGGGCTTTGAGAAAGGCGGTGCGCGCGAATTCCGCAACGCCAGCCGCATCATCATGGATCATATCAAGGCGCTCAGAGAAGAGGACAAGGCGGCGTTTGAGGATCAGAAAAATGGCTGAGATCACGGTTGCCAAGTCCGCCGGCTTTTGCTTCGGTGTAAACCGCGCGGTCAAAATCGCCTTTGATGTCGCCGAAAATTATCACGGCGGCTGTACCTTAGGACCGATCATCCATAATAAGGAGATGGTCAGGGAGCTCTCTGACCGAGGGGTGATCTCGGTGGATTCGATCGAAGCGATTAACGGACGCGAGCCGGTGATCATCCGCTCTCACGGCGTGAAACGGAGCGTCTATGACCGCCTCAACGAGATGGGACTTTCGTATATCGACGCGACCTGTCCCTTTGTCGCGAAGATTCACCGGATCGTCTACGATATGAGCCGACAGGGCTATATGATTCTACTGGCAGGGGATGAAAACCACCCCGAGGTGCAGGGGATATTATCCAATTGTACCGCGCCGTATTACATCTTTCAAAACGTCAAAGATGTTGAGAATCTTTCTAAAATAATTCCACCTGAGAATAATAGACACATTTGCGTGGTGGCGCAGACAACTTTTAACGAAAAAATTTGGCAAAATTGTTTAAAAACTTTAAAAAAACTATATACAAATGCCAAAATTTTTGATACAATATGTAATGCTACGTCAAAGCGTCAAGCAGAAGCACATACCCTGTCAGCTCAGTGCGATTGTATGATCGTGGTGGGAGACCGCTCCAGTTCCAATACAAATAAGCTCTACACGATTTGTAAGAACAACTGTGAGAGGACCTATCTGGTCGAAAATGCCGCCGAGCTCGATCCGGCGATGGTTGCGGATGCAAGGGCGATAGGCGTGACAGCCGGCGCTTCTACACCGGAAAGGATTATAAAGGAGGTACTGGATACAATGAGTGAAAACACCACATCCAGCGTAAACGAAACTGAGAACTTTGAGGAGATGTTAGAAGAATC
>CADBUN010000026.1 GCA_902797825.1 uncultured Ruminococcus sp.
GATGCCGTTCATCGGCGGCGGCTGGGGACTGCACGACGCCGACTGGCGCTCGTCCTTCGGCGGCAGCATCTACAAGGGCAACGGCTCTCACGGCTGCGTCAATCTTCCGCCCAAGGTCGCCAAGGAGATGTACGCCGCCATGGAGGTCGGCACCCCGGTGATCGTGTATTAGGCAGGCGCTTTACCGAATGAGGAATGAGAAATAACGGGAACGCCTGACGGCTTTTGAGTGATACTAAAATCACGTCCATATAGCAAAACGCTTGTGACTCTGATTAAGGCAAGAGTCACAAGCGTTTTTTTTCATCAACTAATACTAAGTATTATCCTATCATAATCTCATCATTAAAGGAAAGCGTTCTGGTTTCAGTCAGATTCCCGTCGGCGTCCTTCACCTGCACCATCACATCATGCTCGGAGCGGGGCGCGAACATATCAAGCGGAATGAATACGGTGTTTTCTTCGGAATAATCGTGATACAGATAAGGCTGGTTATCGTCATCATAACGCAGCTCCCATCCCTGATGATCCGAGGCTCTTTGATAGCACTCGACGTCTGTCCCAAAGTAAAGGCTGCTCTGCGTCATATCCGGAATGGTAAAGCTGTAGGAATACGGAGCAGCGCCGCCGACCGCATGAACATCAATCCCGGGACAATCGCTGTGCATCAAGTCGATCCAGCTTACGCCAACCAGCGAAAGCGCATCATACGAATAGTCGTCAACCACATGGAAATCTTTGTAGAAGAAGCCCTCGCCGTAAGGATCATGATGATAATGATCGAAATTGCTGTATTTTCTAATTGTAAAGAAGCCGTAGCGGTTATAGGCTTTCACGGATACATCATAGTCTCCGCTCTCGGAGAAGGTATAGGTAAACGTGTTCTTTTCCGAGCGATCCTGAACCAGCTTGCCGTCAAGATAAAATTCATAGGTACTGCCCTTCTCGCCGCAGTTAGCTCTTGCGGTAAATGTCACCGGCACGCCGACTGCCGCCCTGCCGGAATCATAATCGGCATAGAAGCTTGTCACCTCAATATCGGCATAGCCTTCACCCCCGAAGCCCTCGGGGATCGTCATATTCGCTTCCTTCCGCTGTATCCATGTCGCGTCGAGGACAGACGCCTCGCCGTCACGGTCAAAGTCCGCTCTCAGCTGCGATTCATAGCTGAAATCCACAGGACTCACCAAAGCGCGCTGAATCAGCGTGGCGTCGAGGATATCCGCTTTGTAATCCAGGTTCAAATCACCGAATACAACGGGCGGCATCGCCGCATTGGCGCTGATCGCAAATACCGATACACACAGGATAAGTGCCAGTAGGATGGCAATGATTCTTTTCATGTTAATTCCTCCTTCAATCATAATACAGTTCAAACGGTGTTTTGGTTCAAAAATTGTGAAAAATTTTTCTCCCGGATTATGACTTCTTTATCTTATCAAAGATCGATGTTTTTTGCAATATCTTTTTCACGACCTTCCTCCTTTTTCCTCCCTCCTTCCCTCCTCCCTTGACATCTTCCTCTAAAAAAGGTACTATATAATCTGTATAAAGAATTCCCGTCACAGCCGGTGACGGAATGGAGGTAAAGCATGAAGAATACAGAAAAAACAATGGAAAAGCTGGTCGCCCTGTGCAAGGGCAGGGGCTTCGTCTATCCGGGCAGCGAAATCTACGGCGGTCTCGCCAACACCTGGGATTACGGTCCCCTCGGCGCGGAGCTGAAGAATAACATCAAGAAGGCATGGCTCAAGAAGTTCGTGCAGGAAAACAAATATAACGTCGGGCTCGACTCGGCAATCCTGATGAATCCGCAGACCTGGATCGCCTCGGGACATCTGGGCGGCTTCTCCGATCCGCTGATGGACTGTAAGGAATGTAAAACCCGTCACCGCGCCGACAACCTGATCGAGGACTTCGACGGCACCAACGTCGCCGGCTGGTCAAACGAGCAGATGATGGATTACATCCGCGACAAGGGCATCGTCTGCCCCAACTGCGGCAAGTCGAATTTCACCGATATCCGCCAGTTCAACCTGATGTTCAAGACCTTCCAGGGCGTTACCGAGGACACCAAGGCGGAGCTGTACCTGCGCCCCGAAACCGCGCAGGGTATCTTCGTCAACTTCGCGAACATCCAGCGCACCACCCGCAAGAAGGTGCCCTTCGGCGTCGCCCAGATCGGCAAGAGCTTCCGTAACGAGATCACGCCCGGCAACTTCATCTTCCGCGTGCGCGAGTTCGAGCAGATGGAGCTGGAGTTCTTCTGCAAGCCCGATACCGACCTCGAATGGTTCGATTACTGGCGCTCCTACTGCCGCGACTTCCTCTACAGCCTGGGCATCAAGGAAGAGAACCTCAGACTGCGCGATCACGAGAAGGAGGAGCTGAGCTTCTACTCTAAGGCGACCACCGACTTCGAATACCTCTTCCCCTTCGGCTGGGGCGAGCTGTGGGGTATCGCCGACCGTACCGACTATGATCTTACCCAGCACCAGAACACCTCCGGCAAGGACCTGAGCTATTTTGATCCGACCGACAACAGCCGCTACGTCCCCTATGTCATCGAGCCGTCGCTGGGCGTCGAGCGTCTCTTCCTGACCATCATGACAGAGGCATATGACGAAGAGCTCGTCGATGAAGCGAAGAACGATACGCGCGTGGTCTTACGGCTGCATCCGTTCTTAGCGCCCTTCAAGGCGGCTGTCCTGCCGCTGTCCAAGAAGCTGGGCGAACAGGCAGGCGCGCTGGCAGAGACGCTCGGCAAGAGCTTCATGGTCGATTATGATGACGCCGGCTCCATCGGCAAGCGTTACCGCCGCCAGGACGAGATCGGCACCCCGTTCTGCATCACCTATGACTTCGATTCTCTCGAGGACAACTGCGTGACCGTGCGCGACCGCGACACCATGCAGCAGGAGCGCGTCGCCATCAAAGATCTCGAAGCGTATATTGCGGAAAAGATCAAGTTCTGATTTTCGGGTAACGGTTAACGGTAAAGGGAGAAGCTAATACTAAGTAGCAATAAAAAGCTTTAAAAAGATATTAGCGGAGAATTTCGCAGAACAAGGCGGAGGGCGCAGGCAGGCTGGCGC
>CADBUN010000027.1 GCA_902797825.1 uncultured Ruminococcus sp.
CGGCTCGCCCCAGTAGCGCTGACGGGAGAATACCCAGTCGCGCAGCTTGAAATTGACCTTTTGATGACCGATGCCCTTCTCGGTGAGAAAATCGGTAATCTTCTTCTTCGCGTCTTCGACACTGAGTCCGTCGAGGATACCGGAGTTGACCATCACGCCGGTGGCGCAGTCGGTAAACGCCTCTTTCTCGACGTCGCCGCCCTTGACGACCTCGATGATGGGCAGGTTGAATTTCTTCGCGAATTCCCAGTCACGGGTATCGTGCGCCGGTACCGCCATGATCGCGCCGGTACCGTAGGAGATCAGGACATAGTCGGAGATAAAGATCGGGATCTCGCGCCCGTTGACGGGGTTGATCGCCGTCACGCCCTCGAGCCTGACGCCGGTCTTGTCCTTGTTCATCTCGGTGCGCTCAAAATCACTCTTCTTGGCGGATTCCTGCTGATACGCTTTGATCTCGTCGAGATTCTTCAGCTTATCCGCCCACTTCTCGATATAGGGATGCTCGGGAGAGACGACCATATAGGTGGCGCCGTAGAGGGTATCGGGACGGGTGGTGTAGATGAGGAGCTTATCCCCGGCGGTGGTTTCGAATTCGACCTCGGCGCCGTAGGAGCGCCCGATCCAGTTCTTCTGCTGGAGCTTGACGCGCTCGGGATAATCGACCAGCTCGAGATCGTCGATCAGGCGGTCGGCATACTTGGTAATGCGGAGCATCCACTGGCTCTTGACGCGGCGGACGACCTCGCTGCCGCAGCGCTCACAAACGCCGTTCACGACCTCTTCGTTCGCCAAAACACACTTGCAGGAGGTACACCAGTTGACCGCCATCTCCTTTTTATAGGCGAGGTCATGCTTAAAGAGCTGGAGGAAAATCCACTGCGTCCACTTATAATAATCGGGATCGGTGGTGTTGACCTCGCGGCTCCAGTCGAAGGAGATACCCAAGGACTGAATCTGCTTTTTGAAGCGCGCGATATTGTTCGCGGTCACGACCTCGGGATGGATGTGGTTCTTGATCGCGTAGTTCTCGGTAGGCAGACCGAAGGCGTCCCAGCCGATGGGATACAGGACGTTATAGCCCTGCAGACGGCGCTTGCGGGACACGGTATCCAGCGCGGTATAGGGACGGGGATGTCCGACGTGAAGCCCCTGACCGGAGGGGTAAGGAAACTCGATCAGCGAATAGAACTTAGGCTTATCGGAGTTGGTCTCGGCGTGGAAAACGCCCTTTTCCTCCCAGATTTGCTGCCACTTGGGCTCAACGGACTTGTGATTGTATTTCATATGTATACCTCCAAACGGGTTGTTGCGATAATACGGCGAACATTTCAGCCGCGCGATGACGGCAAAAGGAGCGTTATTCCTCGATGATATCCGAGATATCCACGACCTCGCCGTCCTCCCAAAGACGGTCGAGATCATAATATTGGCGGCTCTCCTCGTTAAAGACGTGCACGATGACGTCTACATAATCGAGCAGAATCCAGGTATCGGAGCGGTGTCCCTCGACATGGCTGACGGAGACGCCCTGCTCGTCCATCTCGTACTCGACGTAGTCGGCGAGCGACTTGACGTGAGTGGAGGAGTTACCGGTCGCAATGACCATATAATCGGCAAGAGAGGAGATGTCGGCGATCTTGATGACACGGACGTCCAGTCCCTTGCGGTTGTCTAAAATTTTCGCGATTGCTTTCGCTTCCTGTAAAGAATCCATAGTTACCTCGTTAGTTAGTGTTTAGTGGTCAGATTAGTGGCAAGTGGTTAGTTGTCAGAGGGCTGTTTCGTTAACAGAATCTCGTTATATGCCGCGAGGGCGTCGGGGCTGACAAGGTCGCCGCGACCGATCAGCCTGCCCACGGTGAATCGGAGTCCGTAGAGCATCCCGTCCTCGAGCGACTCCTCGGCATGGGCGCGGATCACGTCGATATCGGGATAATCGCGCTCGGCAGAGGTGAAGTCGGCGAGGAAGATCAGCCGCTCGAGCTGACTCATGCCGGCACGCGCGGTGGTATGAAAGCGGATCGCGTTGAAGATATCCTCGTCGTCGATACCGATCACGTCGCGCACATAACAGGCGCCGGAGATCGCGTGCCACAGCTTGGGTGACCGGCGCTCTAATTCGGATAGCATTATACCACCGTTTTCGATGATTTGCAACTGTCTGTCAAAGTCCGTCTCCTTTGTGACGTCGTGAAGGAGTCCGGCAAGCCGCGCCTTCTCGACGTCGCCGCCGTATTTTTCGGCATAACGCACCGCTTCTTCGGCGACGTTCAGCGAATGGGTACGGCGGTATTCGGACAGGTGATCCAAATAAGGCAGGTATGCTTCGATGTTCATCATGCACCTCCGTGACTGTGTTGGGTGGTCAGTGGAATTTGTAGGGACGATCCGTGATCGTCCGCATGGCAGGAACGCTTGTTTTCGGTTCTGCGCTTTCGATGAAAAAGCGTCAGTAACCAGTGGTCAGCGGTCAGAACCGATCAGCAGTAAAGATCGTTCTTCCGGATATATTCGAGCACGCGCGGATCGAGCATGGCGCTGACGTCCGCGCCCGTAGCGATCCCCTCGCGCACCAGGGATGAGGACAGCGCGCCGATGGGTTGATGGTAAATATGCGTGCGGCAGCCGTAGTTAGCGCGGTATTCCATGGATTTTTCTTCTAAAGAATCATAATCAATCTCACCGCGCGGCGCGACCAGCAAAATGACGTTGTCAAAAATATACCGGAACTCGTGCCATTTGTCCAGCGTGACGTACTGATCCGCTCCGACCAGCAGGAAGAGCGTATCGTCCTCGCGCTTGAGCGCGGCGATGGTGTCGGCTGTATAGCTCTTGCCCTTGCGCCGCAGCTCGACGTCGCTGACCTCAAGCTGCGGATAATCCTCTGCCGCGAGCTGACACATCCTGAGGCGGTGCTGTCCGTCGGCGATGGCGGAATTATCCTTTAGGGGGGTGACGTTGGTCGGTACCAGAATCACCCGATCCAGCTCGAAGCGCTCTGCCGCCGCGAGGGCGAGCTTGATATGATCGTTGTGGATGGGGTTGAAGGAGCCCCCGTAGATCGCGCGCCTCATTTGACGAGCTTGATCTTCGGCTCTTTTTTGTTTTTGCGGTACAGGATGAATTTGGAGCCGATCACCTGTACGACATCGGCGCCGAGCTGCTGTGAAATCGTATCCGCCGCCTCACGCGCGGAATACTCGCAGTTCTCGAGCACCTTGCCCTTGATCAGCTCACGGGCGGTGATGGCTTCGTCGGCAGTCTTGTAGAGCTGTTCGGAAAAGCCGCCCTTGCCGACCATCAGCACGGTGTCGATCGGGTTGGCGAGTGCTCTGAGCTGAGCACGTTGTTTACTGGTTAACATCATGATCCTCCTTACAGGGGGTATTTCATCAGCTCATCGCGGAGCTTGCGCAAAGCGTCGCCGCGATGGCTGTAACGGTCTTTTTCTTCGGATGACAGGGACGCAAAGCTCCTGCCGTCCACGGTGAAGATCGGATCATAGCCGAAGCCGCCCTCTCCGCAGGGGGCGAAGGCGATCGCGCCCTCACAGCGCCCCTCGACCTCGATCACGGTGTTTTCATCGAGGATACAGCACACGGCGCAGGTAAAATGCGCGGTACGCGCCGCTTCGGGAACATCGCTGAGCTCGCCGAGGAGCATGGCGATCTTCTCGCGAAAGCCGGTATCCTCGCCGCCGTAGCGGGCGGAGTAAACGCCCGGGCGTCCGCCGAGCGCATCGACGCACAAGCCCGAATCGTCCGCGATCACGGGACAGCGGCACAGGTCATAGGCGTGCTTCGCCTTGAGATAGGCGTTCGCGGCGAAGGTATCGCCGTCCTCGACCACGTCGCCGAGGCGGATCCCCCTCTCCCCTGCCGTGACCGCCGTATAGCCCAGCGGCGAGAGGATGCGTTCGATTTCTACCACCTTATGGCTGTTGTTGGTGGCGATGATAAACTCTTTCATTCTTCTTCCTTTACAAACAGCGCCTTGGAGAATTCCAGCGGATCGAAGGGCTGCAGGTCATCGACCTTTTCGCCTACGCCGATGAACTTCACCGGGATGCCGAGGGTTTCCTTGATCGCCAGCACGACGCCGCCCTTGGCGGTACCGTCGAGCTTGGTCAGGACGATGCCGGTGATGCCGGTCGCCTTGGCGAATTCTGCCGCCTGGTTGACGGCGTTCTGTCCGGTGGTCGCGTCGAGCACGAGCAGCGCCTCCTTATCGGCGTCGGGCAGCTCGCGGTCGATGATGCGGCGGATCTTGCTCAGCTCGTCCATCAGGTGCTTTTTGTTGTGCAGGCGTCCGGCGGTATCAATGATGACGATATCCGAGCCCTTCGCCTTGGCGGAGGCAATCGCGTCAAACACGACGGCGGCAGGATCGCTGCCCTCGCCCTGCGCCACGATATCGGCGCCGCTGCGCTCTGCCCAGATGCGGAGCTGATCAATCGCGGCGGCGCGGAAGGTATCCGCGGCGGCAAGGGTAACCCTCTTGCCCTGCCGGACATAGTAGTTGGCGATCTTGCCGATCGAGGTGGTTTTGCCGACGCCGTTGACGCCGATCACGAGGATGACCGAGGGCTTGGTGTTCAGCACCATCGCGTTGTTCTCCGACAACAGCTCGGCGCTGATCTCGGCGATCTCATCCATGATCTTGGCGGGCTTGGTGATGCCCTTCTCGCGCACGCGTACACGCAGCATACCGCAGATTTTGTTCGCGGTTTCTACGCCGACGTCGCCCATCACGAGCAGCTCTTCAAGCTCCTCGAACAGCTCGTCGTCAATGACGGTAAAGGTCTGCAGCATCGAGTCGATCTGACCGACCACGCTGTCACGCGTCTTTTTTAATCCTTCTTTTAATTTTTTGAAAAATCCCATAGTATATCTCCTTCGTGGTTAGTGGTCAGTGGTTAGGGGGTAGTGATTAGTGGAATTGTAGGGACGTTCCTCAGCCGGAGACGGCACCCCTCTGTCATCCTGCGGATGACACCTCCCCAGCGGGGAGACCTCA
>CADBUN010000028.1 GCA_902797825.1 uncultured Ruminococcus sp.
GAACAACAGGGCTCGAACCTGTGACCCCCTGCTTGTAAGGCAGGTGCTCTCCCAGCTGAGCTATGCTCCCCAACCGTTCGCCTCTTTCTTTGCGACTTGTATATAATACATTATTTCATAAAAAAAGTCAAGGGCTTTTTTAAAGTTTTTTATTTTTTCTTTAAAATATCTTTCAACTCATTTTCATCAAACACATATTGCTTCTTACAAAAACGGCAATTCGCCTCGGCCCCGTGGTTCTCTTCTATCATCGACTGAATCTCTTCCTTCGGCATTGCCGCGATCAGGTTATGTATCTTCTCCCTGGAACAGCCGCAGACATACTTCACCTCAAACTCGTCGAGCACCTCGACCTCAAAGCCGTCGAGCGCCGACTTGCACATATCAAGGGCGCTGAATCCCTTGGCGAGCATGGTGGTAACAGAATCCAGCTTAGCGACATTTGCTTCGATCCGGTCGATGGTAGCGTCATCCGCTCCGGGCAACAGCTGAATTAGCAAACCGCCTGACAGCAGTACCTGCGCGATTTCCTTGTCAATCAATACCCCTAAGGCACAGACAGTAGGGATCTGCTCGCTGGTCGCATAGTAGTTCGTAATATCCTCGGCGATCTCGCCGGATACGATCGGGATCTTGCCGATATACGGTTCACCCTCTCCGAAATCCTTCATCACGCTGATAATCCCCGCGCCGACCGCTTCGGCAACATTCAGCTTACCGTTTTCATAATGACCGGTAGGACAATCGGGATTGGTAACAAAGCCCTTGACGTTGCCTCGGCTGTCGGCAACCGCCATAAAAGCGCCGAGCTCGCCGTCGCCCTCGAAACGGATGTTGAGGGTGGATTTTGACGATTTGAGCTGGGCTCCCATCATCGAAGCGGCGGACAGCAGCCTGCCCAGCGCCGCAGAAGCAACGGGTGAAGTATGATGGATGATACTCGCCTTATAGGCGATATCGGTGGAGTCGATCGCAGAAACCATCACGGCTCCGTCTGAAGTAATACATCTGATGATTTTATCCATGGTTTTTCCTTTCATGATCAACAGCGTGACATTACGATTCTCTGTTGATCGCTTCCGTAATTTTCGCCACAAAGACAGCGCGGTCGCTGTCCTCTCTGAGCGGCTCTGTTGTCAGGTCATGATAAACCGCTTTGACGTCAAAGCCGGCGTTTTTCAGCATCTCTTGAAGCTCACCGATCTCATAGGCGCGTTCCTTGAAGTGCTCGGTATAACGATGATACGCCTCTGACTCACGCTCGAACATATCTAAATCTATATTGACGATATTATTTTCTTTCAAAGAATTTTGCCAAACACAATACACCTTGTCGGTATCATAGACAAAGGTATTATCACCGAGAATATGACGATGCTTATAGACGGTGTTGACGTCAAAGAGAAAGTATCCGTCCGGATTCATAAACAACGCCACACGATCAAAAACCTGCTGCAGCTTCTCTTTCTCGACGATATGGTTCAGGCTGTCGAGGGTACAGATACAGGTATCAATCGTCCCGTACAAATCGAGATGCTCCATCTGCTGACACAGAAAGAGCATTTCAAGCTCCTCGTCATACGCTTTATCCATCGCCTGACTGAGCATATCATAAGAGCCGTCGATCCCGAAGATATCCACGCCCCTGCGCTTGAGCTCAACGGTCAGCGTGCCGGTGCCGCAGGCGAGATCCAGCGTCAGCCCCATATCATGACCGCATAAAGATAAAACGCTCTGAATATAATCAGCGCGTTTTTTGTAATCTACATTAAAGGTCAGGTTGTCGTAATACTGTGAAAACAGCCGATATCCGCTCATTCTTCTTCCTTCAATCGTTCAAAGACCAGCGAATAACCGCCTGCGTTATCATAATCGAGAGAACGCTTCACGCGGCTGATGGTCGCGGTAGAAGCTCCGGTCGCCTCGACGATCTTATTATATACCATATTCTTATCCAGCATCATGGCGACGGCGAAGCGCTGGGAAAGCGCCTTGAGCTCGGGAACGGTACATAAATCCTTGAAAAACGCCTCGCATTCTTCGACAGTTTCGAGCGTCAGGATCGCTTGATATAAATCGTTGGTAAATTCAGCATTGGGTTTTGCAGGCATGATAAATCTCCTTATGATCGGTAAATCAACGCAAGCGTGTCCATACCATAAAACTGTAAAGCACGTATGAACCACGATAAGCAGACGCGAATTTTCTTACTTTACTATTTTACCACACGAAACCGCAAAAGTAAATAGTAATAAATATTAATTCATCAAATAATTATACACAATTTAAAGCGTGATAAATCGAAAAGAAACCGCCCTGCCCCTCTATCGCGTTCAGTTCTCCCGGATTATTTGATCGTATAGCCCTTGGAAGCCAGATAGTTACTGATCTGTTCGTCGTCATAATACTCGAGATCATCCGCACCGGCAAGGTATTCGTTGTGGTGACGCACCTCATGGACAAGGATACGCCTCAGAATCTCACGGTATTCATCAAGCGTTTTATCGCGGTAAACACGGATGATGCTACCGTAGTAGATCTTGATAGACCTGCCGAGGTTATCGCGGATATACACGCCGAGGATGTAAAGGTCGTTGTTTTGAGCGTACCAGTGATAACGTAAGCCGTCCTCCAGCACGATCCCGCCGTTGAGTTCACGATACAGCTCCTCGGGGAGCGAATCGGCGATCTCATCAAGGATCGCGCCGCATTCTTCGTATGTCATAAAACAGCCTCACCTGATCTTAATCCAAAAAGTCCTTTAGCTTCTTGGAGCGGGACGGGTGGCGGAGCTTGCGCAGCGCCTTTGCCTCGATCTGACGAATACGCTCACGGGTAACGTTGAACTCCTTGCCGACCTCCTCGAGGGTGCGGCTTCTGCCGTCCTCGAGACCGAAGCGCAGCCTGAGCACCTTCTCTTCACGGGGCGTCAGGGTATCGAGCACCTCCATGAGCTGTTCACGCAGCATGGTATGAGACGCAGCGTCGGCAGGCGCCGGCGCGTCATCATCGGGGATGAAGTCGCCCAGATGGCTGTCCTCCTCCTCGCCGATCGGTGTCTCGAGCGACACAGGCTCCTGTGCTACGCGCATGATCTCGCGCACCTTATCAACGGGCATGTTCAGCTCGTCGGCAATCTCGTCGGCGGTAGGCTCACGACCGTTTTGATGCAGCAGCTGAGAAGAGACCTTCTTGACCTTGTTGATTGTTTCGACCATATGCACGGGGATACGGATGGTACGCGCCTGATCGGCGATCGCACGGGTGATCGCCTGGCGGATCCACCATGTCGCGTAGGTAGAGAATTTGAAGCCCTTGGTATAATCGAACTTCTCGACCGCCTTAATCAAGCCGAGGTTGCCCTCCTGGATCAGGTCGAGGAAGTGCATTCCGCGGCCGAGGTAACGCTTCGCGATACTGACAACCAGTCGCAGGTTCGCTTCGCTCAGGCGCTTTTTGGCGTTGACGTCACCCTCCGAAATACGAATCGCCAGCTCAACCTCCTCCTCGGGCGTGAGCAGCGGTACGCGTCCGATCTCTTTGAGATAGACCTTGACGGGATCGTCGATCGAGATGTTGTCGGAGTTCTCGACGGTACCGGTATCCGAGCCGCCGTCCTCATCCTTGACGGCTTCACTGATATTCAGGTTATCAATATTCAAATCCTCTTCAATATCGGTCTCGACGATCTCGATACCGGAGGATTCGAGCGCGTCATACAGCTTTTCGAGCTGTTCGGGATCAATATCCATTTCTCCGATCGCGTCGAGAATATCCTTATTGCTGATATTACCCTTCGCTTTCGCGAGATCGGTCAACTCCTTCAAAAGGCTCTTCTTATCTGCCGCAGCGGACATGAGGCATCATCCTTTCTGATGTATAATCAATGGAACCGTGATACGGTTATATTTATCTATGGTATATCCTACCGACATTTCAAGCCGTTGGGATTCATTCCGACCAAGTGACCGCCTGTCGTTCATTGGTGGTTATCCTTCAAGCGTGAGAACAAGTCTGTAAACTCGTCCTGAGTACTGTTGCGAATTTCGTTCTCGGTAGGCTTCGACTTTTCTTCGAGAATAACGGCGATATATTCGTCAAGCGCCTGAACGGTACGCGGCATATCGGAGCCGGCGTTTACCATCCGGACGATCTTGCTCTGTTCATCGGATGTAAAATCCGATGCGAGCGCTGTCATCGGATCCTGTTGATTTAATATTCTTTTAGAGAAATATTCAAACAGCTTCCGGTTAAAGTCCGTCGTAAAATCCTCGGGACGGAGCTTCTCGTGTATGTACGTCAGCTTATCGGGATTATTCACCAAAAAGGCGATCAGGTTCTCCTCCGCCGTTGCCGCGCGCAGATATGCCGCGTGCTGGGGATTTACCCTGTCATCCCGGGCTGAAATATCCTTCTGTATCTGTGAAAAATCGCTTTTTCTGCGGTTGTAGGAACGGCGCTTCATGCCGTTTTTGATCTGTTCAAGGATCGACGACTTCGCAACATCGGTCTCGTCGCTCAGCCGCGAAGCGTAGATATCACGCTCCATCGGGTTGTCCAGCTCACACAAAAGCCTGACGCCCTCGGTCAGATAACCGAGCTTGCCCTGCGGCGTATTCATATCATAGCCGGATCTGAGCTTTTGCATCCGATAATCCATATCGTTGCCGCTGTTATCGAGCACATTTTGGAAGGCGGCGTGTCCCTTGTCGCCGTGACGACGGATAAACTCGTCGGGATCCTTGCCGTCGGGGATCGAGATCACCTTGACGATCAGCCCCACCCTGCGCAGGATGTCAATAGCACGCACGGTCGCGTTCTGCCCTGCCTCATCAGCGTCATAGCAGATGATGACCTCCTTGCAGTAGCGCTTCATCAAAGCCGCCTGATCGGGCGTGAGCGCGGTGCCGAGCGTGGCGACGGCGTTGGTAAAGCCTGCCTGGTTCAGCGAAATGACGTCCATATATCCTTCGCACAGGATCAGCGCGTCGGATTTACTGTTCTTCGCGTTATTCAGCGAGAAAAGATTGTTGCTCTTATTAAATACCGGCGTATCCGAGGTGTTCAGGTACTTTGGCTTCTGATCGGTCATGATACGACCGCCGAAAGCGATCACGTTACCCCTGACGTCGATAATCGGAAACATCACGCGGTTATAAAAGCGGTCAAGTACCGAATTCCCCGACCGCGACTTGAACACCAGATTCGCGGTGATCAACTCGCTCTCGGTGAAGCCGCGCTGACGCAGGTGATTGCCCAGCGCAAATCGTTCATCAGGCGCATAGCCCAAGCCGAAATGACGGATGGTTCTGTCGGCAAGACCGCGCTGACGCAGGTAGGAAAGCGCCTCGCTCCCCTCGGGAGAAACCAGCTTTTGATAAAAGAAACGCGCCGCTTCACGGTTAGCTTCATAGATGCGCGTCCTCAGCTTCCCCAGAGAATCGTCATAAGCATCCTCGGGCAGGCTCATTCCGGCACGCTCCGCGAGAAACTTCACCGCCTCCATGTAATCGAGGTTTTCGATCTTCATCGCGAAGGTGATAACGTCGCCGCCCGTGCCGCAGCCAAAGCAGTAAAAAGAACCGTTTTCGGTATAGATATTGAAGGACGGCGTCTTTTCGCCGTGGAAGGGACATAATCCGACGAGATTACGTCCGCGGCGCTTGAGCTGCATATAAGAAGCCGCCAGCTCGCCGAGGTCGTTGCGGTATTTGATTTCTCTGATAAAGTCATCCGATAAACGTGCCATAGCTTCTCTCTTTCACCAACAGATCTGACTAACCGTGCGATAAACCGCGCACCGTCATCCTTATTCACAAAGGTCACATATATTAATTACGCAAAAATCGGATAATACCCTTTTTATTGCGAAACTTTTTCAAAAAATTCTTTCATTTTCTCCTCAGCGGCTAGTTTTCCCGAGGATTCTTCACTGAGCGCCTTGTTAAAAGCGACAAGCTTATCCTCTGGGAGATGGAAGGTAAGACATACGTCGTCGGTAAAATCCGAGGCGTCAATCGAACCGTTGTATCTCGCGACTAAGGCAGGGAGCTTGCCGTACATAGTATAGGAACAGCGCAGCGTACAGACGCTGCACATCTCCATCTCACACTCCCCCGCCGCATCCACGGCGAGCTTCGCCGCCGCCGAATACGCGCGCACCAAGCCGCCCGCGCCGAGCAGCACGCCGCCGAAATAGCGCGTGACAACAATAACGCAGTCGGTGATTCCGCGCTTACGGATCGCGTCCAGCACGGGAATACCGGCAGTACCCTGAGGCTCGTTATCATCGCTGTAGCGTGAAACGCCCTCGTTCCTGACGACATACGCATAGACGTTATGCCGCGCGTCCCAGTGCTTTTGTTTGATTTCATTAATAAAGGCGATCGCTTCATCCTGGGTAGAGACCGGCTTGCAGTAGCCGATAAAGCGCGAACGCTTTTCTACCAGCTCATCAAAGGCGAATCCCCGAACAGTTTTATAGGTGTTCATCATCATGTAAATAGTAGGGACGAGCATTGCTCGTCCGCTGTAGTGGCAGTATTCCTGTCCTATCTTATGTTTCTATTATCATATACGTCCGTCATCCTGCGGATGGTCAATGACCATCCCTACAGATAGATTCCTTAAAGGGAGAGATAACGCACGTTTCTAAAGACTAAGTAAGGCGGTACCGATGTACCGCCTTAAGCTCGTTTTCATTATTTCTCCATACCGAAGCGCTTCTTGAAACGGTCAACACGGCCGCCTGTATCAACAAGCTTCTGTTTACCGGTAA
>CADBUN010000029.1 GCA_902797825.1 uncultured Ruminococcus sp.
AATTCTTGAGTACTCTCTGTGTCTCCACAGATGCTCTCAAAGTAATTACGGGTTATCTTCTTCGTTGTTTAATTTTCAAGGTCCTTTGCTGTCGGATTTTGATTACAGGGCTGTAATCTCTCCGCTCAGCGTAAGTCATATTATATGCTATCTTATCGCTTTTGTCAAGAAGTTTTTTCAAATTTTTTGAAAAATTTTGAAAATTCTTTCGATCTGAAAAAAGGCGTAAAATATCGCTTACAAATCAAGCGAAGAATCAATCGCAAACAGCCTGATCAATAAGCGGTTTCATAACATATAATGACCTGCGCGAGTTATTTTATACCACATTTTCGGCACCAGGTCAAGGGTTAATCGATAAAATTACAAACTTGTAACTACTTTTCGCTTATTTTGTGGTATGATAATATTAATGATACAGAATATCGTGTCCTTCTCATACGAAGATAAGAGGTGTAATATGAACGAATATGTGATCACGATCGGCAGACAGTTTGGCAGCGGCGGCAGGTCGATCGGAGAAAAGCTCGCCCAAAAGCTCGGGATACCCTTTTATGATAAGGAGCTAATCTCGATCGCCGCCAAGGAAAGCGGCGTCAATCCGGAGATATTCGAGAACGTTGACGAAAAGGCGGCTAACAGCCTGCTGTATTCCCTTTCGATGGGGATGTACAGCTTCGGCAACGGCTTTTCGGCGATGGGCGATCTGCCGGTCAACGACAAGCTCTATCTGCTGCAGCACCAAATCATCAGAGAAATTGCCGAAAAGGAAAACTGCGTCATCGTCGGAAGATGCGCGGACTATATCCTTGCGAACAACCCGAAATGCGTCAAGGTTTTCGTCTACGCGAATATGACATACCGAAAAGAACAGAGCGTCAAAAAGCACGGGATCGACGAAGCGAGAGCCGAGCATATCATCAACAAGACCGATAAGAGCAGAGCCAACTATTACAGCTTTTACTCCGGTCAAAAATGGGGCATGGCGGAAAACTATGACCTGTGCATCGACTCATCCAAGCTGGACGAGGATAAGATCGTAGACCTGATCGCCGATTACATTAAAATGAGATAATCCCTCAATATACTTTACACTTGAGCGCCGGATGACGATACCGGCTTCAAAAAAACAAGCCATGCTTCGGCGTCAGCGGGAGCATGGCTTTTGTATACGATATGATACTTTCCGTTTATGATACCGTGATCGGATCGCCGATAGAATAGGGAACGTCCATCTCGGCAAGATAGCGCCGGAGCAGCGTCACATCGGTAATCTGGAGATCACCGTCGCCGTCAACGTCAGCGGCACGCAGCGGCAAAGAAGCCGTCAGAACGGACAAAAGCCTGATCGCCGCCGAAGGCATACCGAATGGGGAGATCCCTTTCTTTTTCATACCATTATCTCTCCGTTTTTTATGAACCGCGTTGAATCAAGGAAAGCACAAACGACAGCGGCAACGGACAGTAGCGTACCAATACATATTTCAGTTTGGATACGCCGCTAAAATATCGACTTAAGCCCTTCTCACGGGTAATGCGATCCATATATCCGTTCGTGATCGGGTTGATCTTCTTAAACTTGATATCACCGATTAAGCTGTCGAGGCTCTTTTTCAGTCCGTCCTCCGCCTTCGTGAAAGCGTCATCCTTCATGCCGGTTTCTCTGAGGAGCAGGGAGTTATCAAAAACCCGATCATATTTTCGGTCATATAAGAGCTGCCATTTGTTGGAGCGGAACGCCTTTTGAATCAGCAGGTCGCTGTCAATTCGCTTGAGCTTAAAATCAATATGCTTCGCCGAAAGAAAGTCTCGATAAATATGATAAACGTCTTTCCATTTTATGGATTCAGCGGTCGTGAGATTGACCGCGGCTTCGTCGGTACCGTGCATCACCAGCTTTGTGATCGCTTCGGCGACGTCGATACTATAGGTAATGGTCGTTGTCGCGTTGAGCATCTCGCCTGTCATGACGGTGGTATGCCCCTTCATCGCTCTCCATAACCAAAGCTCCTTTTCATAGATGCTCAGCTGCAAGCGCTCCGGACCGTATGTAATATACGGTCTTAATATGGTTACGTTGGGAATCTGTTTGAGCCAGCGCTCTTCACGCGCCTTCGCTAAGGCGTAATCATTCGTATTCCGATACGCTTCATCCTCTGTCACATCCAAGAGCATCGGCGAGTCTTCCGTAATCGTTTGGCTGTCGCCGAACACCCTGCAAGAGCTGATGAAATAATACTTTTTCGTTTTTTTCGTTAAGATATCAATGCAGGTTTTCGCTTCAGCCTCGGTATAGTTCATCAAATCTACAACCGCGTCATAATCATGATCCAAGCTGTTTAAGAACGCGGTATCGTGCGCGTTACCCTGTAGATACGCAACATTCTCAAAGCTGCTTGTTCTCTTCTTTCGGGACGAAACGAATATCTCGTTATTTGCGTCCTTTGCCAAAGCAGAGGTCAGCGCTACGCCGATTACACCGGTTCCGCCTGTGATTAAAATCTTCATGACATCCCCCTTTTTTACTAATCTTCACTAAAACAGTATAACACAGGATCACGGTGTTTTCAAGAAGAGAAAGACCGTTTACAGATATAGAGAGAGTTTTCGTCAGAGCACAGTAAAAGCCATGCTTGTGCAGAAACATGGCTTTTATCAGGAATACGCAAAGTGTTCAACCCTTTGAACGGCGCTTCCTGCCGAGCTTCGGCTTCGTCAACTCGTAGCTCAAATCGAGCAGGGGGACGATCTCCTCGAAGGGGACGGTGCCGTCCAGCAGGATCGTCAGCCAGCCGTCGTGGTTCATATGATACGCCGGGAGATAACCGTCTTGCAGGCGCAGGGAACCGCTCAGGATGGGATCGCACTTGAGGTTGAGGATCTCGACCTTCTCCTCCCCCTCGAGCCCGAGACGGCTTCGCGGTACATCCATCAAAAGCGCAAACCACTTGCGGTTGCTCAGATGCCGCAGCACCGCGTAGGTCGGGGCGGTTGAGAACGGATAATCGGGCGAGACGCCGTAGGTATTCTCCGCATAGGCAAAGAGGGCTTCGGTCAGACGCATCGTTACTGCTCCTTCGGGCGGCGGAGCTTCTTGATCCCCTTTTCACAGGCAGGGTAGATCAGATAATTCACCAGCAGGGCGAAGATGATACCGATCGCCGCGCCGGCGAGTACATCGGTAGGATAATGCACACAGATATACAGGCGCGAGAAGGCGACCAGCGCCGCGATGATCAGCGCGAGAACGCCCGTCTTTTTGTGGTTAAGAAAGATCGACGTCGCCGTGGCAAAGACAACGACAGAATGCCCCGACGGAAACGACCAGTCGTGGGGCTTTTCGACCAGCGGCTGGATGAACGCGTAGGTATCGAAGGGGCGCGGACGCGCGACGACATTCTTCAAAAACAGGTTGGCGAAAATATACGCGAGCGCGATGCTGAGCAGCACCCTGCCGCCGGTAGAACGCGTCTTGGCAAAGAACAACAGCGCCACGCCGACACAGATACAGAAGATGCCGTGATCGCCGAGCATCGAAAGGAACTTCATCACCGTATCCAACACCGGTGTATGAAGGTTTTGCAGTGAAGCCAAAAAATCTGCTTCCCAAGCCATCAAAATTCACTCCTTGTTTAATCATATTATACTAATCCTTAATAAAAACCTTTATCAAGGATTAGTATTAAAAAGGCAGCGTCAGCCGCTTATTTTTCATCTCTAAAGCGTTTCGGCTTGACCTTTTCTTTTAAATTGTTATATTTTTCGGAATACTTATCGTTCGCCTCGATCACCGAATAGATGATCGCGCTGATCCCGTCAATCACCATCAAGCCGCCGAGCACCAGCATGAACCACTGGAGCGTTTCGGCAGGCGCCAGAATGATAAAGACGCCGCAGCCGGTGTACAGGATACTCTTGGCGAAGTTTTTCCAATAAGCGAAATCCCGCTGCTTGCGCTGTCTAAACGCCAGAAAGCTCATGTAGGCGACGACCAGCAGCCAGCCGCCGGCGATCGCGCTGCCGACGATGAACATCGCCTGAGACTTCACCAGGATGATGATGAACAGGACCGCAATCACCAAAAAGATATAGACGCGCGTTCGCTCTTTCGAAAAATTCCAGCGGCTTTGCTTGAGCTTTTTGATCGTATAGACAAGCTGGAACAGGACAATGGCGCCCAGCAAAACCGTAATAATAATATGAAAGGCGTTATCGGTAAAGATCGCCATCAACAGCCCGAGGACCGTAAACGTGATACCCTCGATCAGCTGGTTGGCGTTGATGAACCGCGCGAGCTTGCCGCTTTTCAGCCGCTCGATAAAGTCGCCGAACAGCGCCTTTTCGGGGATCTTGGCGACCGCCCTGAGGCTGTCGGATTCGACCACGTTCTTGATCAGATCCTCCACGCCGTCCACGTCGAGCTGCATCGCCTCGGTGTAGGTCGTGGCGCCGCGCGCTTCCGCCGTGGCAAAAACACTGCTCACCAGCTTTTCTCGCTCGGGGGGCGAGACGTCCTTGATCCATTTTTCGGCGACGCTGTTGATCCACTCGCTGGACGGATCGAACTCATCGACCGTATTCAGCGCGCCGCAGTTGACCTCCCAGCTGACGAGGTCGTGTTCGTTGATGTGGCTGTAGGAGGAGGTCACGATCCTGGTATCGGGGATATCGTGAGCGAAGATCTTGCCGAAGATACAGTACCGCGGCAGGATGACGGTCATGCGATCCTTAACCTGATCGACCAGGGTGACGTCGCTGACCTCGGGACACAGCCCGGGACCGTCGTTATTATAGATATGCTTGATCCGACTGCGCTTTTGCTCACTGATATAGCACGCGCCGTACAGCGCCAGGTTACCGCCCTTGCTGTGACCGCCGACGAGATATTCCTTATCGTCCTCGATCACCCGCTCGAGATATTTGACGGCGCTGTGCTGTGCCTCGGTGATCCGGTAGCTCATCACGAAGTCCTCTTTCCAGCCGACAAGCGAATTGTCGGTGCCGCGAAAAGCGATATAATAGACCTGATCGTACAGGTGGAACTTCATCGCCGCAAACTGCGTCCCGGTATCGCGGCTGAAGATTTCGGTAAAATCCGAGATCATCAGCGTGCCGAAGCGGCGCGAATGATACACCGCGCTCAGGAAGCTGTCGTTCTCCACCGAATCGGTCACACAGCGGCGCAGCGAGAGCGGACGGGAAGAATCCTTCATCTCATAATGATAATACGTCAGCGTGCTGAGGATCAGGTTATCAATCTCGTTAAACGGCTTGTCATAAAACGAAAAGTCGGCATACCAGCGGATATATTCGGTAAGGGAACTCATGATACACCTCCCGTCTGTCGGCGCTTTTCATCATAGGTTTCCAAAAAATGATGCGTCACACCGTCCTGTTTATAGGCGATTACCGTATCGACATTCACGTTATGCATACTGTTAAATATATTCGCCTCTACATGAGGATTTGACTGTTTTAACGCTCGGATCAGCCGCTTGGTCTCCAGCCGCTTCGAGACGGAGGCGGCGTCGTCACAATCGCCGCACGCCTCGGTGAACCGACAGGCGCACTGGATAAAACGCAGGTGATGATAATCGCGCCACGCCTTGATCTCGTCCTCCCGGACATAGTACAGCGGTCGGATCAGCTCCATCCCCTCATAATGCGTGCTGGGGAGCTTGGGCATCATCGTCTGCACCTGACCACCCCACAGCATCCCCATCAGGATCGTCTCGATCACGTCGTCATAGTGATGCCCGAGGGCGATCTTGTTACAGCCGAGGAGCTGCGCCTGCTTATACAGATAGCCGCGCCGCATCCGGGCGCACAGATAGCAGGGGGACTTTTCGATCTTGAAAACGGCGTTGAAGATCGAGGTCTCGAACACGGTGACCGGGATCCCGAGCATCCGGGCGTTGCTCTCGATCAGCAGGCGGTTGATCGCGTTATAGCCGGGATCCATGACGAGGAACACGAGCTCAAAGGGGAACTTATCGTGGCGCTTAAGCTCCTGAAAGAGCTTCGCCATCAGCATACTGTCCTTGCCGCCCGAGATACACACGGCGATCCGATCCCCCGGTCGGATCATATCGAATTCGACGACCGCCTTGGTGAACCGCCTGAACAGGTTCTCCTTGAAGCGGCGGCGCTTGGTCAGGCTCTCTTCGGTTTCGCGGACGCGTTCTTCGCCGAGACAGTAGCTTTTGAGCCACGCTTCGTAACCGCCCGCCAGACAGCAGGCGTCATAGCCCCTGCCCCTGAGCTCAGCGGCGAGGCGTTCGCTCTGTGAGGGCTGCATCGAAAAGAGGATCAGCCGCTTTTCAAGGGGCAGCTCTCCCCTGTCGGCAGCCGCGCGGATATCGGGGAAGCTCACCGCACCCGGGATCGTCCCGTAGTCATACGCCGCCGCTGTACGCACATCACACAGCAGATAACCGTCACGCGACAGATCGGCTAATTCTTCAATTGTCACCGCGGATTGCTGATCACACATCTTGATTCTCCGGTTAATTATTTCATTGTTAGATTACCGCAAAGAAGCGGTTTAGTCAATAAACAAACTGAAAATTTCATATTTTTTGACAAAAAGCGCCGCCTGACAACACGTCAAAAAGCACGGCTTTTTCAAAAAAACTCCCGCAGCGGACTGCGGGAGATACTCTGCTGATTCGTGGCGATCAGGTATTCGCAAACAGGAAGTCCAGCCCGTACTGAACGGCTTTTTCCTGATGCTCTCCGTCAAAGCCGTGACCGGCGCCTTCGATCAGGTGGAACTCGGCGTTGCGGAAAAGATGCGACGCTTCCTCGATCGAGGAGGCGGAAACGAGGTTATCCTCGGAGCCCTGGATGATCGTCACCTTACCGGGATAATCGCCGAGGCGGCTGATCACGTCCACATCAAACAAATCGCGCGCGAACACGCCGCCGAGGGTATAGTCGTCGCCGAAGGACAGGGTTTCGGGCACCTCATCCTTGCTCTTGTAATTCGCGGTCACCGCCTGGGGCATATACAGCGCCGGATACTGCAGGATCATCCCCTTCACCCGATCGGGGTTATCCAGTCCGACCATCGTCGCGATCAGGCCGCCCATGCTGCCGCCCTCCAAAAAGACATGACGGGTATCGACGAAATCCCATGTCAGGGCGGTATCCAGCACCGCCTGCAGGTCGGACGCCTCAGTGACGGCAGAATTCTTCAGCGGATCGCCGTCGCTTTTATTCTCGTTGCCGGGGCGGCTGCCGCCGGGAAAGTCGAAGGTATAGGCGGCAAAGCCCTTCTCGGCATACCGCTCGGCAAAGCCGACGCCGGCGCGGTGGTTGGAGCCCATGCCGTGGGCGTGGATCACCAGCGGAAAGGCGGTTTCGGTTTTCGATACGGGGATATAGGCGATGCCGTAGATACGGTTTCCGTTGTTCTCGCACCAGATCTCACGGGTTTCCACCTCGTATACCGCGTTGCGGTCACGGGTGCCGGTCGCGGTCGCTTCCGTCCCGTTTTCCGTCACAGCCGCCGTCGGCGCGGCAGCCTCGGTTCCCGTGGCGGGCGTCTTGGCGGAGCAAGCCGCCAGCGACAGCAGCGCCATGCCTATCATCCAACAAGCAATCAGTTTTTTCATAAGCACCTCTTATCCATGGTTATTATCCGGTTTTTCTTTGTAGTGATATATCTTCTCGATCGGGATCAGAATCCACACCATCGCCGCCAGCACGGCAAAAAACATCGCCGAGGGGAACACCGTCGCCGTCAGCACCATCCCGATCAGCTTGATCGCGATATCGGGGATGTATTTGATCCGCATCAGCCACGCGTGACGGTGCGAGTTACATTCGGCGATATCCACGTGACACTGATACAGGGCGAAGGACAGCCAAAGATTCGCGAAGGTGACCAGCAGGACGGACATCCCGTACAGCAGCATGGCGAGCTTGTTACCGGGATTCTCCGCGACGACGCTCATGCTGTAGGGAATCCACGAGGTCACGAAGAGCAGGACGATCCCCAGCCATACCACCTTTTTGGTGATTACCTGAATCTGATGCCATTCGTTGTGCAGATTCACCCACATCGTCCCCAGCCAGAAGAACGACAGGGCATAACAGATATACGTATCCTTGAGCTGTAAAACGCCGTCGAGCGTCATCGGATCGGGCTTGGGGAGCTCCAAAACCAGTATCGTCATGATGATCGCCAGCACCGCGTCCATAAAGGCAGCCAGCCTGTCCTTGGTCATCGGTTTCTTCTCCATCTCTACCACCTCAACCGTATTATAGCATACATGAATTACCTTTTTTATTAACAAAAAATGAATATTTATCCATCAATCGAGCATTGTCAAATGCCGCGCTTGCAAATAAACCGTTTTCGCGTTATAATGTTCGGTATCGGTTGAGCACCTTCCGTACAAGGCTGAACGGCACTGTACGGATTTTTCTTTCAAAGAATTATGCAATCCGCCTACCGCGTCCGTCACGCAACCGAAGCCCTGACTGACGGAACAAAAGGAGATACACCATGTGGGAACTGACCTATCCGATCCTGATCATCATCCTGTCCAACACCGTCTATAATATCTGCACCAAATCCACGCCCGAGGGCGTCAACAGCTTTGCCGCCCTGACGATCACCTACCTCGTCGCGGCAGCGGTGAGCTTCGTCGTGTTCCTGATCACCAACGGGGGCAAGAACATCTTCGCCGAATTCTCCAAGACCAACTGGTCGTCGTTCGTCTTAGGCGTGGTGATCATCGGGCTGGAGCTGGGCTACATCCTTGCCTACCGCAACGGCTGGCAGATGAACACCCTCTCGGTCACGGCGAACATCTCGCTGGCGGTCATCCTGCTGGTCATCGCCTTCGTCTTTTATCACGAAACGCTCACCCTAAAGCAGATCATCGGGATGCTCCTGTGCGCGGGCGGTCTGGTTTTGATCAGCCTTTAGCCGAAGGCTTTCGGCTTTTTTCACGGATAAAGCCATAAAAGCATTGCTATCCCGACAGAGTTTTGTTATAATAATTTAAGTCAGCACGCAAAAAGGAGCGTCATCTATGTTAGAAATCAAGAACCTCTCTTTCTCGGTCAGCGACGAAAACACCGGGAAAGAAATCATCAAGGATATCAGCCTGACGATCCCCGACGGCAAGCTCATTGTCGTCACCGGTCCCAACGGCGGCGGCAAGTCCACCCTTGCCAAGCTGATCGCCGGGATCGAAAAGCCCACCGCAGGTCAGATCCTCTTTAACGGCGAGGATATCACCGATATGAGCATCACCGACCGCGCGCGAAAGGGGATCGCCTTCGCGTTTCAGCAGCCGGTCAAGTTCAAGGGCGTTCGGGTGATCGACCTGATCCGTCTGGCGGCAGGCAAGGAGCTGAACATCTCCGAAGCCTGCGTCTACCTGTCGCTGGTCGGGCTGTGCGCGAGAGAATACATCAACCGCGAGGTCAACGCAAGCCTGTCGGGCGGCGAGCTCAAGCGCATCGAGATCGCCACCGTTCTGGCACGCAAATCCATGCTCACCTTATTTGACGAGCCGGAAGCCGGCATCGACCTGTGGAGCTTCGGCAACCTGATCGAGGTATTCCGCAAACAGCGCGAAGAGATCGCCGACCGCTCGATCCTCATCATCTCACATCAGGAGCGTATCCTGAACATCGCGGACGAGATCGTCGTCCTCAACAGCGGCGAGATCGAACGACACGGCAGCCGGGACGAGATCCTGCCCCGGCTCATCGGCACCCCTGCCGCCGTTCAAAACTGTCAGGGCGTCACGGAAGGAGCGTAACCCATGGAACTGAACAACATCCAGTCATATCTGCTCAAGGAGATCGCCGATATCGACGCCGGCACGCTGACCGGCGCCTATAACATCCGCTCCGACAGTATGTCGATCGGCAGACAGTCCACCGAGAACGTGGAGATCGTCTCCAAAACCGGCGTCAGCGGCATGGATATCTTCATCAAGCCGAATACCGTCGGCGAGAGCGTCCACATCCCCGTCGTGATGACGCAGAGCGGCTTAAAGGAAGAGGTCTACAACGACTTTTACATCGGCGACAACGCCGATATCGAGATCGTCGCGGGCTGCGGCATCGACAACTGCGGCAGTCACGACTCGGAGCACGACGGCATCCACCGCTTTTATATCGGCAAAAACGCCAAGGTCAAATATGTCGAAAAACACTTCGGCTCGGGAGAGGGCAGCGGCAAGCGCATCCTCAACCCCGTCACCGAGGTTTATATGGAAGAAAACAGCACCTGCGAGATGGAGATGGTACAGATCAAGGGCGTTGACGACACCGAGCGCAAAACGGTCGCCGAGCTCAAGGCAGGCGCCAAGCTGACCGTCCGCGAGCGCCTGATGACGCACAACACCCAGCGCGCGCTGAGCGATTATGCGGTCTCTCTCAACGGCGAGGACGCTACCGCCGACGTCGTATCCCGCGGCGTCGCGCGCGACGATTCGTATCAAAAGCTCGATCTGAGGATCACGGGAAACGCCGCGTGTAAGGGACATACCGAATGCGACTCGATCATCATGGATAACGGCAAGATCCTAGCCGTACCGGCGCTGGAAGCGAACGACGTAGACGCGTCGCTGGTGCATGAAGCGGCAATCGGCAAGATCGCCGGCGATCAGCTCATCAAGCTGATGACGCTGGGACTGACCGAGGCGGAAGCCGAGGAACAGATCATCAACGGTTTTTTGCGATAAAGTAGCCACTGATGAAAGCGATGTAACAATAACGGCGTCATTGCGAAGCCCTTTAGGGCTGTGGCAATCCCCTTGTCATTAACGGCTTGAACAGTGAACTTCTGCTCCTTACCGGAGGATTCCCACGGTCGCTTATTCGCTCCCTCGGAATGACAATCCATACGAAAACCGCATGAATCGGCATTCACATAAAAGAATGATAATATTTTTTCTGAAAAAGAATTATCCTCAGCAGATCTTGTCTCTGCTGAGGATTTTTGTTGGGATCATGTTATCGGATGAAATGGGTATACTGCTTCGGCTCCGCCTCGGGGAGTCCGAACTGTTCCTTGCCCAGCGCGATGCTCTTCATCAGGAAGCTCATGTTCTCCGCGAGGACGCGCACGGTCTGGATGCCCTCGGCGTCCTGTTCGGCTTCTCCCTTTTCTCTGCCGTGGACGCTGTTCCAGTAGTTGGAGGCGGCAACGGGCATGGAATTGATCGTGAAATACTTATTCAGCTCGTCAAAGGTTGCGGATAATCCGCCGCGCCGCGCGACCGCTACCGCCGCGCCCACCTTCATGCGCTTGTCACAGTGGCAGGAGTAGAACAGCCTGTCGAGGAAGGATACCAGCGTACCGTTTGCCGAGGCATAATAGACCGGCGACGCGATCACCAAGCCGTCTGCCGCGGCGAATTTCGGCGCGATCTCGTTCACCGCGTCGTCAAAGACACACTGTCCCTTTTTGGCGCAGGTGCCGCAGGCGATACAGCCGCGGATCGCCTGATTGCCGATCTGCACGGTTTCGACCTCGATCCCGTTCTGTTCAAATGTCTTTTCCATCTCCCTGAGCGCGACAGCGGTATTGCCGCCGACGCGTGGGGAACCGTTGATCATCAATACTTTCATACACAACCTTCTTTCAGTAAAATCTATCCTATCGCTATGATATATCCATATTATAATCGCCGCAAAATATTCTGTCAACCGAAAAAGCTGATCGAGTACCGACTTCAGCCGGCTAACGCCGAGCGACAAAAACCGACTTGATGTACCGGCGCGGCATCCCGTCAAATCAGACTGAAAAAAGGTTCGATAAAAACTCAAAAAGTCAAAAAGTACCTCTTGCAAAACGCCTCAACATAGTGTAACATAATAGATGATATTGTCGTATATTATGTATTTAAATACCTAATCATAGCGGAATGACAGCTGCGGCGTTGCCGAAAGGAAGCCGATCGGGAGCGCGACCGGCGGTCATGCCGATGTCGAGAGCGCTTTTTCGATCGAGCCCATGCGGCGCCCGGTTCAATTCCGAGTAGAATCCTTGTTTCAACAAAAACGGCTTGTTTATGCCGATTTTGACCTGTATTCTACTGTCGGTAGAGCAGGCTCTACCCCTTGTTGAGCGGTCGGTAGAACATTCTCACACAGATGTAGAAACCCTACCGGGTGCAGTAGCTTTTCATCCGAAGCGCTTTCGGATATAATATGATCGAAAATGCGGCGTTTCGACATGGCGTTTGACAGGACGTTTCGACAGGACGAAACGATCCCGGTTCGGCGAAATCCGCGCGGTCAGCCGCCGTATCGCTCGCCTGCCCTTCGTCAGCCGATTCACGCCGCACAACAACACTCAAAGCGACCGCCGCCTGACATATGCTGACAAATCATGATGGCGGCTTTATCTCACAGCGAAAGGAGATTGTCCGTGGATAACCGCAAGGTGATTACCTACAAGGATGAACTGAATGATGAATTCTCCACGGCAGTCATCGAAGCCCGGACGATCGACGGCGATTACATCTATGACCGTCACGGTCCCGTGCGCGCCTTCACCCGGTTCTTTTGGTATCGGATGATCGCCACGCCCCTAGCGTATTTGTATGTCAAGTGCAGCCTGCACCAGCGCTCGGTCGGACGCGAGAAGCTCAAGCCCTTTCGCAAGACCGGCGTCTACCTCTACGGCAATCATACCCAGGCTGTCGGCGATCCGCTGACGCCGAACGTATTCTGCTTTCCCAAGCGCGTCTCGTTCATCGTTCATCCCAACAACGTGTCGATGCCGGTGCTCGGACGCATCAATCCCTCGCTGGGCGCGATTCCGCTGCCGGATACGAGGGAGGCTTACCGCAACTTCACCGAATGCATCGCCGGCCGTATCCGAAACGGTCACGCGGTCGTCATCTATCCCGAGGCGCATATCTGGCCGTATTATACCAAGATTCGCCCCTTTCCCGACGGCTCGTTCGGTTATCCGGCGAAGGACGGCTCGCCGGTGTTCTCCTTTGTCAACACCTATCAGGAGAGGAAGCACCGCAGGAAGCCGCGCATGACGACCTATATCGACGGTCCGTTTTACCCCGACATGGAGCTGCCGCTCAAACAGCGCCGCAAGAAGCTGCGCGACGAGGTCTATGCACAGATGTGCCGGCGCGCCGCGCTGTCGAACGTCGAGGTGATCCGATATATCAAGGATAATTCCTGAGAGATTGACGCGCGTTATACCTCTCCTCCTCGACTGTTCTCACCGGTAACGTTGCTATGATCGAAAGCGCAAGATAAATCAGAAACGTTGCTGCCGCGCGGACGACCACTGGTCGTCCCTACTGGTCACTGGCAGCTGGCGGCTTGCCACTAATCTGACCAGTGACTACTAATCACTGACCACTACCCACTACCCATGGAGGAACCACATGGTTAACATACTCTTTTGCGGAAACGACGGCGTTTTCGACGGATTTCTGACCTGTGCTCTTTCGCTGATGAAGCGCACCAAATCCCGGGAACCCTTCGCCTTCCGTATCTTTACCATGGAGCTGCCCCGCTTAAGCCCGAAGTACACCGGTCTGCCCGAGAAGCATATCACGCTGCTCAGGGATACCGTCCGAAAATATAATCCCGAAAACACCCTGACCGTCACCGACGTCACCAAGCTGTATGAACAGGAATTCGCTTACTGTCCCAATGAGGGCGCGTACTGTTCGCCCTATACCCTGCTGCGGCTGCTCGCCGATCTGGTTGACGATATGCCCGACAAGCTCCTTTATCTGGACGCGGATATTCTCTTCCAGCGCGACGTGCACCTGCTGTATGATATCGACCTGACCGGCTGCGAATACGCGGCGGCGCGCGATCACTACGGCAAATACCTGTTGTATCCGAACTATATCAACGCCGGCGTGATCCTCTTCAACATGAAGGAAGCGAAGAAGAACGGGCTGTTTGAAAAAGCGCGTCAGGAGCTCAGGCGCAAGAAATTCCTCTTTGCCGACCAGACGGCGCTGATCCACGCGACCACCAGGAAGAAGCTGCTGCCCCAGCGCTTCAACGATCAAAAATTCCTGCATACCCATACGGTAGTGAGACACTTTTCCAAGCGGCTGTTCTACACCCCCTACCCCCACACCGAGAACATCAAGCAGTGGCAGGTAGACAAGGTGCACAACATCTTTCGCTACTACCAATTTGACGATATCCTCAACGAATACCTTTCGATCATCGGAAAACAATAAGACGACTCCGCAGCATTTCGGCGTGCGGATGACACAGTAAGTTTACGCAAGGCGCGCGTCACGCATGGTGCGTTGCCGCCTTAAGTTTCATAATACGGAGAATGACTCATGGCTCAGAAAACCAATATCCCGATTTTTTACGCATGTGACGAAAACTTTCTCAAATTCACCATCGTTTCGATGCACTCGCTGATGAAGAATGCTTCCCCCGACTATCACTACAGCATCTACATCCTGCACTCCGGCATCTCTGCCGCAAAGCAGCAGGAGGCGCTGGCGCTCAGGCGCGACGGCTTCGACATCATCTTCACCGACGTCAGCGAGCGGCTGCATACGATCACCGACGTCCTGCCGATCCGCGACTATTATTCCAACACCACCTACTTCCGCCTGTTCATCGCGGAGATGTTCCCCGAATATGACAAGGTCATCTATATCGACAGCGACACGATCGTTCAGGGCGATATCAGCGAAATGTATCGCACCGAGCTGGGCGAATGCTGGCTGGGCGCCTGTCATGAGCAGGCGATGGTACAGACCGACCATTACGGCACCTATGCCGAGAAGGTCGTCGGCGTCTCGCGCCACAACTTCTTTAACGCGGGCGTGCTGCTGATCAATACGCGCATCAGCCGCGAGAAGGAGATTCTGAAACGCTTTGCCGACAGGCTGTCGGAATATCAGTTTGTCGTCACCCAGGACGAGGATTACCTCAACCTGATCTGTAAGGATCATATCCTGTGGCTCGACCAGCGGTGGAACACCGAGGTATACTGCGCCTTCCCCTACCCCATCGAAGAGGCAAAGATCATCCACTATATCATGGTCAGCAAGCCGTGGCACTATGAGGACTGTACCGGCGCGGATATCTTCTGGCGCTATGCCGCCGAAACGTCCGTTTATGACGAGCTGCGCGCCGTGCTGGAGAATTATACCGAAGAAGAGAAATTACGCGATGCGGAGGTCATGGACAACTTGTTAGCGCTGGCAAAATTCGAAACCGATCGTGACGATAATTATCAAAAGCAGCTCGACAATTCCGTGCGCGCCAAGGACAGAGTCGAGATTCTCGAGAAAATTGCCCGGCTGGAGCGCGAGGGGCGCTTCGACGTAGACGTCGAGGACGATCCGCCCTCACGCACCCTCATGCCCGACGAGATCGAATACGGCAAACGCGGCATCCGCAAGAAGATGAAGAGCAAGGTCGCCTTCGCGGCGGCGCGCCGCTACGTCAACTCGCTGATTGCCGATAAGAAGATGATCATCAAGGATATCAAGGGCATCGAAAACTTCCGCAACCTCAACAGCGGCGCCATCATCACCTGTAACCACTTCAACGCCTTTGACAGCTTTGCGATGCAGCTGGCATATGACGCGGCGAAGCAGCCCAACCGCACCTTCTGGCGCGTGATCCGCGAGGGCAACTACACCTCGTTCCCCGGATTCTACGGCTTTTTGATGCGTAACTGCAATACCCTGCCGCTGAGCTCGAACCTGCGTACCATGAAAAAGTTCATGAAGGGCGTCGATATGCTGCTGCAAAAGGGCGACTTCATCCTGGTCTATCCCGAACAGAGTATGTGGTGGAATTACCGCAAGCCCAAGCCCCTCAAGAACGGCGCCTACAGCTTCGCGGTACGCAACAACGTGCCTGTCCTGCCGTGCTTCATCACCATGCAGGATTCCGACATCATGGGCGAGGACGGCTTCTTCGTTCAGGAATACACCATCCACATCGGCGAGCCGATCTATCCCAACCCCGCGCTCTCCTACCGCGAGAGCGTCAAGGATATGCTCGACCGCAACTATGACCTGTGGAAGGAAATCTACGAGCGCGAGTATCATATGCCGCTGGTCTATGATACGGAAGAGCTCAAAAATGAAACAAAAGACGCATAAGCGAAGTGCGCCCTTCTGCCGGACGGAAGGGCGCCTTCTGTTATACCGATATAATCCTAATCCTTGATAATAGTAATCCTTAATAAAAACCATTATCAAGGATTAGGATAAGATAAAGGACGGAATCGTATGAATATAAACCGAAAGAACGACGACCTGAAATATATGCGCCTGTTATCGGAGAAGTACCCCTCCACGCGCGCCGTTACGCGCGAGATCATCAACCTGACGGCGATCCTCAACCTGCCCAAGGGCACCGAACACTTCATGAGCGATATCCACGGCGAATACGAGGCGTTCTGTCATATACTCAACAACTGCTCCGGCGTCATTTATGAGAAGGTGATGCTGCTGTACCGCGATACGCTCAGCAAGGAGGAGATCAAAGAAATCTGCACCCTGATCTATTATCCCTCCGATAAGCTGCGCCTGCTCAAGCAAGAGCGCGAGCTCAACGCCGACTGGTACCGCACCGCGCTGGAGCGGATGCTGGAGATCGCGCGCGTCCTGTCGAGCAAGTACACCCGTTCCAAGGTGCGCAAGGCGATGCCGGAGGATTATGCCTACATCATCGACGAGCTCCTGCACGCGCAGAAGGACGAGGATAATAATCAGGAAAGATACCACAGCAACATCCTCGATACCATCATCCGCATCAACGCGGACGACTTTGTGATCTCGCTCTCGGGGCTGATCAAGCGGCTGGCGGTCGATCACCTGCATATCGTCGGGGATATCTTTGACCGGGGCGATTCCCCCGACAAAATCCTCGATCTGCTGATGCGCCATCATTCGCTCGACATCGAATGGGGCAATCACGATATCCTGTGGATGGGCGCCGCCTGCGGCAGCGAAGCGTGTATCGCGGGCGCTGTCCGCAACTGCCTGAGCTACCATACCACGCGCACGCTCGAAAACGGCTACGGCATCAGCCTGAGGAAGCTCGTGACCTTCGCGCGCTCTCTCTATCCCGACAAAGAGCCGATGGAAGCCGCGCTGACGGCGATCACGGTCATCCGCACCAAGCTCGAGGGGCAGGTCATCCTGCGCAACCCGGAATTCGGGATGGACGACCGGGTGCTGTTGGACAAGGTTGATTTTGACCGCGCGCAGATCAAAATCGGCAACCTTACCTATCCCCTCACGGAGAAGGTCTTTCCGACCGTTGACCGCGCCGATCCCTATGCCCTGTCCGCCGAAGAACAGCAGGTCATGGACGACCTCAAAGCCGCCTTTCTCGACAGCGACCGCCTGCAAAAGCACGTCGCCTTTCTCTATGATAACGGCGGAATGTATCAGATCTATAACGGGAACCTCCTCTATCACGGCTGTGTACCGCTCAACGAGGACGGCACCCTGCATGAGGTTGAATTCTTCGGTGAGACCTTCAGCGGCAAGGCATACTTCGATATGGCGGACACCATCGCCCGACACACCTACTACGGCAGGAGTAAAAGCCAAAAGGGACTTGACTTCATGTGGTTTTTACACTGCGGCACCACCTCTCCCCTGTGCGGCAGGCGGATCAAGAGCTTCGAGCGCGCGTTCATCGCGGATGAAGCCGCCCGGCGCGAGGAGAAGGATCCCTACTACCGCTATTACTTTGAGCGCTCAACCTGCGAAATGATTCTCGAAGAATTCGGGCTGCACAGCGCCGCCTCCCACATCATCAACGGCCATACCCCCGTCAGAACCGTCAGGGGCGAGCTTCCGATCCGCGCGGACGGCAGGCTACTGGTCATCGACGGCGGCTTCTGCAAGAATTATCACGAGACGACCGGGATCGCCGGCTACACGCTGATCTACAACTCTCACGGACTGCGCCTGAAGGCGCACCAGCCGTTTCGCTCTATCGACGAAGCGATACGCCGAAACATCGACATTCACTCCGAATCCGAAATCGTCGAAACCGAAAAACGACGCATGATGGTGGACGATACCGACGTCGGCGCCGCGCTGCAAAGCGAGATCGACGACCTGTACCGCCTTCTGGCGCTGTACCGCAGCGGCGCGCTGACACCGCGCAAGGGATAGGAAAGACGAACGGCGGTCAGGGGAACTGTCGCTGTTCTACGAAGAAGCGCGAACCGTTTCGGCGTAAATAATAATTGACTTTTCGCCTTCCGCTTGGTATTATTTTTTTATCAGCCACGCATGATCCTCATGCGTTATCGCATCAATCCAACCATTCAACATCAAACACATGAAAAGGGTGAATCCTATGTTCAAAAAACTACTCAGCCTGATGATGGTCATCTCTATGCTCCTTACCTGCCTGTTGTCGGCAGGCGTCTCCGCCTCGGCGCAGCAGACAGACGCCGCCGAGACCGGTCTTACACGCTCCTGTCAGGACGGCAATATCCTGCAATGCTTCAACTGGACGCTGTCACAGATCAAGGAGGAGCTGCCGAATATTGCGAAGGCAGGCTTCACCTGCGTACAGACCTCGCCCCTGCAGGCGCACGACGGCCGCAACCAGTGGTACTGGCTGTATCAGCCGACCGGCTTTACCATCGGCAACGAGCTCGGCTCCTACAGCGACCTCGAAGCGCTGTGTGAGGAAGCCGACAAATACGGCGTCCGGATCATCGTTGACGTGGTCGCCAACCACCTCGCCGGCAGCAACAGCGGCAACTTAGCGAACAGCGTGGAAGCCGTATTCAAAAACAACAAAGCCGCTTACTTCCATAATCTGGGCGCCAAATCGAACGACGACAACCGCTATGAGGTCACCCAAAAGAACATCGGGATGCCCGACCTGAACAGCGAGAATACCGCGATTCAGGAGATGGTCGCCGCGATGATCGAACGGTACAAGGCCGCCGGTGTTGACGGCATCCGCTGGGACGCCGCCAAGCATATCGCGTTGCCGTCCGAGAACTGCGGCTTCTGGTCGAGGATGGCGCAGATCGATATCTACCAGTACGGCGAGATCCTCGGCGCACCGGCAGGAAACAGCCATGAAACCATCAACAATCCGCTGATGCAGGAATACGCCCAATATCTCAGCGTGACCGACTCCAAATACAGCTCCGAGCTCCTCTCCGCCGTCAGAAACGGCTCCATCTACAAAACCACCGGCTATTGGAACAAGCGCGATATCGCTTCCGATCACCTCGTTTACTGGGCGGAAAGCCACGACACCTACTCGAATGACGGCGATGAAGGCTGGACGAAGAACCTCGACCAGGGCGTCATCGACAAGGCATACGCGATCCTCGGCGCCCGTGCCGAATCGCACGCGCTGTATCTTTCCAGACCGAGCGCGAAGAACAGCCAATCGATCTACTACGGCAGGAAGGGCTCCACCCACTACACCTGCGACGCGATCACCGCGGTGAACCGTTTTCATAACGCGATGATCGGCACAGCCGAAAAATACTATACCAACGCCAACTGCTATGTCGTATCCCGTTCGGACAGCAAGGCAACCGGCGGCGCGGTGATCGTCTCCATGAAGAACGCCGACGTCGATGTTTCCGTCAACAACTCCGGCGCCTTCGTCCCCGTCGGCACCTATACCGACCAAGTATCCGGCAGCAGCTGGACCGTCACCGATACCAAGATCACCGGTCACATCGGTTCCTCCGGGATCGCCGTGATCCAAACCGAAAAACCGCTGATCGGCGATACCGATCTCAACGGTACGATCGACATCGTTGACGTCACCATGATTCAAAAGGACGTCTCGCTGATGATCACGCTGACACAGGAGCAGCGCGCCGCGGCGGACGCTGACCTCAACGGCGCTGTCGAGATCGTGGACGCCTCCATGCTCCAGCGGTATCTCGCGGATATCGAGGTCATCGGCTCCCATATCGGCGAACTGCTGCCCGTGACCTGAGCGATATTCTCCTGAGGCAGGCATCACAAAAAGTCATCACATTGCAGAGGTCCCTATGTATTATTTAATTCGCTCCATCCTGACCGAAGTGAAGCGCGAGGAGCTCGCCCGGCAGCCCGGTCCCTATGTCGCCGTCCTGACGCGCAACGAATGGCTGCAGGAACGCGGCAGCTTCGATATGGGTATCGACATTGATCCCTTTTCCCATCAGATTCATTCCACCAAGGCGGAGGTTAACTACGACTCGCTGACGGGCAGCTTCAGCATCCCCGACCGCGCCGACGCCGAAGCGGAGGAAACGCGCTTTGCCTTTGCCCTCGATGAAAAGGGCGTCGTCTTTATCGACGACTCGGGCTACGCCGCAAACGCCGTCACACAAATCGCCCGTACCAAGCGCTGGCGGCTGCCCTCGCTCGAACGCTTTCTCTATGACTTTCTCGAGCAGATTGTCGCGGATGACCGTGAGCTGATCGAGCGCTATGACCTTGAGCTCGACGAGATGGAGGACGCGGTGAACCGGGATAAAGAGGACGATGTAAACGACCGGCTCGGCGAGATACGCTCTCACATCCGCGACCTGCGGATTCACTACGAACACCTGCTCGATTTCACCCAGGAGCTGGAAGAAAACGAGAATAACTTCTTCACCGCCGAGAACCTGCGCTATTTCCGGCTGTTCTTCAACCGTGTCGAACGTCTGCGCAGCGCGACGGTCGCGATCTCCGAGCACGCCAACCAGATTCGCGATATCTACAAGGCGCATCTTGACGTGCGGCAGAACCGCATCATGACGATCCTGACCGTCGTCACCACGATCTTTATGCCGCTGACGCTGATCGTCGGCTGGTACGGGATGAACTTTCGGTATATGCCGGAGCTCGAATCCCCGTGGGGCTATCCGATCGTGATCGCTGTCAGCCTTTTGATCCTGATCGCCGGCCTCCTCTTCTTCAAGAAAAAGAAGTGGCTCTGAGTCTCAACAATAAACTTCCCCGGTGCAAGCACGAAAGGGGCTGTGAAAAAACAACCATCGCCATGAGAAAAGACGCGCGCGTCTTTTCTCATGGCGATCTCCCAAGGTTTTATCTGACCTTTGTGGGATTGCCACCGGTCACGGAATAAAGGCGTACCCTGCCGACACACAGGGTACGCCTTGTTTGTTTGACGCTTTATACTCCATAAAACGTTAAAAGAACATTTATTCAATGGAAAGATCGGATCTTTGGATACGCTTCCTCAACTCTTCGCTGCGGTAGGAACGAATGATAAAGGCGCGCTTGCCGTCGAAGCGGAAGGATACCGCTTTCGAAAACGGCGTCTTAGTCTCAAACTCGGTGATGATCAGGCTGGCATACGCTTTTTGGAGCGTTTCAAAGGTCGTCATAAAGCCAATGCCGCTGCCGCCGGTATCGGCGTGAGTGGTCACGCGCGCCAAGCCGAGCTTTGACAGTGTATCAATATCGAACTCGACGCCGTTATCATAAAGATCAATCGCGTAATTCTCATGCTGTCTCGACAGGTTGACAAGGATTTTACCGCCTGTTTCGGGGCGGTTCCCGATCGCGATGATCGCGTCCTTGATATGGTCGCTGAGCAGTGTCTGCAGATCCGTTTGTGAAATATACTTGCCGATGACTTCATCGACCGTTGCAGAAACCGTCAGATGGAAGTCGATCCCGTGAGCGGCGGCTTTGATGTACATACTGTTGACGGCGCTGTCGATCAGGAGATTGCCGGTCGAGGGCAGGAGCTTAGACTTTAGCTGTTCTTGATTGATCAGCTCAGCGCGCTCCCTTACCAGCGTTTGCAGCTCGCTGAGCAGATGCTCCCTGTATGCGGTATCATCGCTTTCAAAATAGGCGTTAACCGAAGAATTAACCGCATTCATCAGATGATTGTCGCGGTGAACAACCTTCGCCAGATACGCGTTGCTTTGATTGAGCTTTTCGATCTCTTTATCGCGGTCTGCAAGCATCTCTTTATAGTGCTCCTCGGATCTTAACCGCAGACGTTCACGGTAATGAGCGGTGATACTGCGGCGTATCCAAAGATACAGACCGAAGCCGGCAATAAGAGCACCAAACAAAAGATAGAAATACAAGTAGTCGGCATCCCGATTATCCCGTAGATTAATGCTTCTCAAAACCATAATCACACTTGATAGTAAAAGTCCTATCCCCAGATTCTTCTCGTCTTGTAAAAACTGAATCCCCTTTCTTACCCTTTTTATTCTCATGATCAGCACACATAGCACATAAGTCAAAACGACAATCAGCATATATGCTACAAGATCATGAGGAACAATTCCTAACCCCCACAGGATGGTTGTTTGCATGATTGTCGCAACAAATTCAATGATGACAACGATACAGAATGAAATATAACTAATATATACGGTTCTTAACAGCTTTCCTTCTTTCCTGAATATAAGGCAGACAATACTCGGAATAATAATAAACAGAGAAAAATGAGCTAACTGTGCGCTGATCATGCGCAAAACCATAAAGAAAACAGACAGCAACAATCCGAAAATCAGTACTTGGATGTATTTGACTTTCTTTAGTATGATACTTTGTGATTTACAAAACAGATATATTGTACAATAAAAATACGACAGTCCAATGACTAAATAACCAATATATAATTCGATATTGTCCAGAATGTCATTTAGCAACATAAAACGTATCCTCTATTCTATATCATATCGCGCTAAAGCAATTGTTGTTTATTTATCATTATAACATATAGAATAGAAAAAGGAAGTGTCAATATCGAATTAACACTTCCAAATACATTATAATCAGTATCCTAAGCCTAACAGCCATTTAAGATATTCCCACCAGCTCATGGATAAACCTCCTTTCTTTGCATTGATTATTTCAATACAAAGATAACAGGATTTATCACATTTTCTGATTGGATGGTGTTGTTTGAAAATGTTGTTATTGGTTGGCTGCGGAACACGCTGCCATACCATATTATCTCCGGTGATACTAAGTAGCAATAAAAAGCTTTAAAAAGATATTAGCGGAGAATTTCGCATAACAAGACGGAGGGCGCAGGCAGGCTGGCGCCTGTCAAGACTGACAACGCAGTTATGCGGAATTCTCCGCAATAGATATTAAAGTGTTTTATTGATACTTAGTATCAAATAAAAACAGCGGTTGTACAAGGTACAGCCGCTGAACGCTATTATCCGAAGATATCCTTGAGTTTTTCCTTGAAGCCCTTACGCTTCTGGTAATTCTTATCACCCATCGCGGCGTCGAACTCCCTGATCAATTCCTTTTGCTTATTATTCAGGTTCTTCGGCACCTCAATAACGACTCGGACGTACTGGTCGCCGCGGCCTCTGCCGCCCAAATGCTGGACGCCCTTGCCCTTGAGCTTGAACACATCGCCGGGCTGGGTGCCCTCGTGG
>CADBUN010000030.1 GCA_902797825.1 uncultured Ruminococcus sp.
GACGGCACTCCTAAAAGAGTACACGCTTGCACCCGTTGCTTACGTTCAGGTAAGGTAACAAGAGCGGTTTAATCAACAGCAAACGATCCCCGGGTTCGCTCGGGGATTTATTGTTGCCTGACCGATCCCCTACCGCACACGCTTTTCTCATAGAATACCGCAACATAAGTGATCCCTGTAAGGCAAATATGCGTTACAGGGATTTTTGATTTCTATGGAACCCTTTGCGGAGTCTTGACACAAAATACATCGGACAAAGGGATCGAAATCAAGACAGGCGCCGCAGCAACGACGCCTGTCCGAAATTGTTATCATAAACTCTTATTCATTAGTCAGCGTTTTTTCGACGATCCCCTTGAGGGCGTAGAGCGCTTCGTCCGCCTTGGTAATATCCTTACCGCCTGCCATCGCCAGATCAGGTCTGCCGCCGCCGTTGCCGCCGGCAATCTGCGCCACGGCACGGACGATGTTACCCGCCTTCAAGCCTTTGGCAATCGCCGTCTTGGTGCATACGCAGCAGAAGATCAGCTTGCCGTCTGTAACGGACGCCAGAACCGCGACGACGTCTTCGATCGCTTCGCCGATATTCTCGCACGTTTTACGCAGAGCGTCGGCAGGCGCGTTGTTGAACATCGCGGTAACGACCTTGGTACCCTGTACCTCCTCGGCGTTTTCAAGGATAGCGCCGCTCTGATCCTTCGCGATCTCTTCCTGCAGCTTCTCGAGCTCTTTCTCCATCTCTTTATACCGCTCCATCATGCGCAAAGCGCCCTGGACAAGCTCAAACGGATTATTGACATGGAGCGCGGAAGCCGCCTGACCGATCATCATGATCGCGTTGTTGAGATACCGCAGGAAGTTATGTCCCGTGACAGCCTCGATACGGCGCACGCCGGAGGCAACGGAGCCTTCCTGCTTGATCTTGAACATACCGACCTTCGCGGTATTGTCTACATGGGTACCGCCGCAGAATTCCTTGCTGAAATCACCTGCCTCGACCACGCGGACAACGTCGCCGTATTTTTCACCGAAGAGCGCCATCGCGCCCTTCTTCTTCGCTTCATCAATCGACATCTCGGTACAGGTAACCGGGATACCCTCGAGAATAATATCGTTCACGCGCTTTTCTACCGCGAGCAGCTCTTCCGCCGTCATTGAGGAGAAGTGGGTAAAGTCAAATCGAACGATATCCTCGTTGACGAGCTGACCTGCCTGCTGCACGTGGGTTCCAAGCACCTCGCGCAGCGCCGCCTGCAGCAAATGCGCCGCCGTATGGTTACGCATGATATCCTGACGACGATTCACATCAATCTTCGTGTTGACGGTATCGCCTACCGCGATCGTACCGGTGGATACCACGCACATATGCATATAGATCCCCGAAGGATCCTTCTTGACGTCATCTACATCAATCTGACAGTTACCTGCCTGCAGCGCACCGGTATCGGCGACCTGACCGCCGCTCTCAGCATAGAACGGGGTGCGGTCAAGAGCGATAACGACGTTCTCGCCCTCCTGCGCACGATCGACACGCTCGCCGTCCTTGGCGATCGCAACCACCTTGCTTTCACAGGCATATTCGGTATAGCCGATGAATTCGGTCGCGGAAATACCGGAAAAATCAATCGCGTCGCTTACCCATGCGTCCTCACCGGCGTTCTTGCGCGCCTGACGGGAACGCTGCTTTTGAACCAGCATCAGCTCATGGAAGCGCTCGACATCAACCTTGATGCCTTTCTCGGCGAGAATTTCACGCGTCAGATCAATCGGGAAGCCGAAGGTATCGTTGAGCTTGAACGCGTCCTCGCCGCTTAATGTCGATACTTCATGGCGCTCGATGATATCCTGCAGCATATTCAAGCCGGCGTCAATAGTCTTGGCGAAGTTTTCTTCCTCGACACGGATCAGCTTAATGATATAATCCTTCTTTTCTACCAATTCGGGATAAGCAGAGGCATTTTCCTGAATTACCGTGTCACATACCTGATACAGGAAGGGCTCGCTTCTACCGAGGAGTCTGCCGTGACGGGCAGCCCTGCGGAGCAAACGGCGCAGGACATATCCCCTACCCTCGTTAGAGGGCATGACGCCGTCGGCAATCATGAAGGTTGTCGAACGGATATGGTCGGTAATGACGCGCAGGGAGATATCCTTCTTATCATCCTCGCCATACTGTACGCCCACAATCTGAGAAATATGCTTCATGATATTCTGAACGGTATCGACCAGGAAGAGGTTGTCTACGCCCTGCATCACACAAGCGAGACGCTCCAGCCCCATACCGGTATCAATATTCTTCTTCGCAAGCTCGGTGTAGTTGCCGTTGCCGTCGGACTCAAACTGAGAGAATACGAGGTTCCAGACCTCAACGAAACGATCACACTCACAGCCGACATGACAGTCGGGCTTGCCGCAGCCTTTTTCGTCGCCGCGGTCAAAATAGATTTCGGAACAGGGACCGCAGGGGCCGGAGCCGTGCTCCCAGAAATTGTCCTCCTTACCCAGTCTTACCATATGAGTGGGATCAACGCCCACTTCCTTCGTCCAGATATCAAACGCCTCGTCGTCATCCTGATAGATGGACACATACAGCTTATCGACAGGCATCTCGAGAACTTCGGTAAAAAACTCCCACGCCCAGGCGGTCGCCTCATGCTTGAAATAATCGCCGAAGGAGAAGTTGCCCAGCATCTCAAAATAGGTGCCGTGACGCGCGGTGATGCCCACGCGCTCAATATCGGGGGTACGGATGCACTTTTGACAGGTCGTCACACGGTTGCGCGGCGGCGTTACCTCACCGGTAAAGTACTTCTTCATCGGCGCCATACCCGAGTTGATCAGGAGCAGGGAGTTATCATCCCTGGGGATCAGCGGAAAGCTCGGCAGGCGAAGATGTCCCTTGCTCTCCATAAAGGATAAGAATTTTTCTCTGAGTTCATTTAAACCCATATACTGCATGATGAAAACCTCACTTTATCAATTAGGAAGATAAGAAACGCGTGATAAAACCATTGATTTCCGGTTTCTTATTCTGATTCCTGATTTTAAAAAAACAGCCCGTCCCTAACATGGGACAGGCTGACCTGCGGTACCACCCAAATTGCCGTATCAATCATACGACCACTCAGTTTTCTTTAACGCAGAAATACGCCGCGCTTTCACACGGAGGCTCAGGGGTGGCTGCGGTTACTGCCCAAAGACCTTTCACCGACCGATCTCTCTCTGAATGGGTGCATAAACGCTCTTCCCGTCACAGCCAAAACTTATTATAGTACGCGTTTGCGGCAAAGTCAAGAGATAAGATGCAACAATTACCGCCGGAAACAGTCAAAGATTCTGTCAAATATCATTCCGCTTGCGGATGACAGAGCCCTTCGGGATTCTCCTGTCGGCGGTGATCCATAGCTTTTGCATCGGATGGGGCGCCGAGGGCACCTCTTCCCCCTCCTCATTCGTCAGGCGCAGACACTTCACCTCATACGAAAAACCGTCGGGCGGCAGAATATCGAGCGTATCCCCGACGAGGAATTTATTGCGCTGGGTGATGACGGCAACCGTATCGCTGAGGCTTTCTTCACAAACCGCTACCGCGTTATAGTGACGGATATATCCGCCGCTCTCTGTCTCCTGACCGGGTTCACCGAAGAAGAAGCCGGTGGAATAGGCGCGGTGACTGATCTTCTCCAGCTCCTCGCGAATCCACGGACTCAGCCGGTATGTAGGATCATCCCGGTGATCAAAATATTCGTCAATCGCGTGACGGTAAGCGTTTGTCGTCACGGCGGTATAATAATAGGTCTTGGCTCTTCCCTCGATCTTCAAGCTGTTAACGCCTGCCTTGACCAGCGCCGGGATATGCTCGATCATGCACAGATCGCGCGAGTTATACAGATAGGTTCCCTTTTCATTCTCTTCTACAGGAAAATACTCTCCGGGGCGATTCTCCTCGACCAGATGATATTTCCAGCGGCAGGGCTGGGCGCAGTCGCCGCGGTTCGCGTCACGTCCGGTCATAAAGGATGAGATCAGGCATCTTCCCGAAAAGGACACGCACATCGCGCCGTGGACAAAGCACTCGATCTCGAGCGCGTCGGGAATCCTCGAACGCAGCTCAGCAATCTCTTCAAGGCGCATCTCGCGCGCCAGCACGACGCGCTTTGCACCCAGCTGATACCACGCAAGGGCGCTCTCATAGTTGATGATGCCGCCCTGTGTCGAGATATGACGCTCAACCGAGGGCGCATAACGCTTCGCCATCTCAAAGACGCCGAGATCGGCGATGATAAACGCGTCGACGCCGTATGCCTCCGCCTGACGAAGGAAATCGGGCATCTGCGGTAAATCCGCATTACGCGGCAGGGTATTACAGGTCAGATAGACCTTTTTCTTCAATTGATGCGCTTTCTCACAGGCGAGCTTTAATTCTTCAGCAGAAAAATTCTTCGACGCGGTACGCATCCCGAAATTCTTTCCCGCAAGATACACGGCGTCCGCTCCGTAGCGCAACGCCGTGAGAAAGCTCTCCCGATCGCCCGCAGGCGATAGAACTTCCGGTTTATTCATAGTAATAGTAATCTTCGTTATTATAGCCGTAGTAGTCGTAGTAATAATCGTAGCCGTTATAATACTCGCTGTTGGCGGTAGCGGTCGAGCCGTCGGCGATCGCCTTAAGGTTCGCCTCATGCTGTTCATTCGTCTCGGCATAATAAGGCGTAGAGCCGTTCTCCACCTTATCGTGACAGAAGTACAGGTAATTGGTTTCAGCCGGCTTGATGGCTGCCTTGATCGCCTCGGTACCGGGATTACAGATCGGGCCGGCAGGCAGTCCGTCAAAATCGTTGGTATCATAGGTAGAGTGGAAGCTCGTACGGATACTCTCGGGTACATCGGACTCGCCGCGATAGGGATAGTAAACGGTACAATCACAGTTGAGCTTGGACACGCCGCTGTCAGTGCCGGATTTCAGTCGATTATGTAAGATGGAGGAGATCGTATACATATCGTCACGCGACGCCGCCTCCGCCTGGATAATCGAAGCGATCGTCAGGATCTCGTCCATCGAATAGCCGGTTCCTGCCGCTTCTTCTACCAGCGTAGACTTTTTGGAATTGCCGAAATACTTTTCCTTATGGAGCACGATCTTATTATCATAGTTGTTCAAAAACTTGCTGATAACGGATTTGGGCGATTCTCCGAGATAGAAATCGTAGGTATCGGGGAACAGATAGCCCTCGAGCTTATAGTAACGGTCGGAGGCGTTGGAAAGCTCTTTCAGATAGGTGAAGTCCTCGTCAAAGTAATTGTCGTTACACAGGTTGAGGAACTCCTGAATATCGTTGATAACGCCTGCCTGATGCAGCGTGTTCGCGATCTCGAGCACATTCATACCCTCGGTGATCTGTACGGTAATGATATCGGTACGGTTAACGTTGCTTTGCAGCAGATTAATGATCGCCTCATAGTCCTTATTGGTCGATATCTCAAAGTCGCCCTGACGGAAGCCGTCTACCGAAGAGGTAAAGTTCGCGTACATCTTGAAGAAGCCGGGCTGCTTGATAATATTCGCCTTGTATAATACGTCGGCAATATCCTCCATCGACGGATTCTCGGGGATATGGATCGTGACCTTGGTGGGGTTTTCCTCGCGGTTAATCGCCAACAGGTCGTTGATACCGACAAGCAGGAACTGGGAGAGGACGATCGCGATGATCACAATCATGGTAATCCAAACCCACTTGAAGATACGGCGGTTACGCTTCGCCTTCCCCTTCTCGATCTGCTTTTCTTCCTTCTTCTGCTGCTTGAGCGCCTTTTTGGAATCGCGTTCAATCCGCTTTTTGGTGTCGTTATCAGAGTAAGAGTTGATCTCGCGATTCTTCCTGCGTCTGCGCTGCGAGGATTCGTCAGCGGTCCGCTTTTGATAAGAGGAATACTCGGCAGGCTGATCTTCGCTGCCGACATCATAGTCGCCGCGAATGGCGTTTCGATCCGCGGAACGGCGGAACTCTTCCATCTTTTTGCGACGGGTTTCCTCTATGGATTCCTCGGGGGAATTATTACGTGAAGGTTCACTCATAGTCAATGCTCCAATCATTTCATGGTTCGTGTAAAGCTATCCGTATGGATAACGTCCATTTTAACGTCAAACGCCTCTTCGTGTATCATCGGAATCAGGCTGTCGGCATAGCAAAGCGCCGCCTTCATCCCGGGGAAATCCTTCAGGAAACGGTCATAGTAACCGCCCCCGAAGCCCAGCCGGTAGCCGCGCATATCGCACGCCAGCGCCGGACACACGCACAGGGTGTCAGAATCGGGGATCAAAACCTCACATTCGATGCTCGGCTCCAAAATACCGAATTTGCCGGGCGCGACGTCGCGAAGCGAGCGGATACGGCGGAATTCCATCCGATGCTCCGGTAGGCAAACCGGCAGGGCGACCGCCTTATGATTCGCCAATGCGGCATACAAAATCATCGTCGCGGAGATTTCAGACGGGCGCGCCATATACAATAGCACCGCAGAAGCCGCGCGATATTCCGGACTGATCAGCAGGCGCGCCTGGATCTCTCTGTCGAGCGCCTTCTTTGTCTCAGGCTCCGCACACAGCGCCTGACGCTGTTGGCTGAAGAAGTCGCGCAGGTACGGTTTGTCGAAGGAAGCAGGATTCGCGTTACTCATCGGCACTGCATCGACGCGGCAACGCTCTCGGCAACCGTCTCACCTTTGAGCTGAGCGGTGATGGCAAAGCCGAATTCTAGCGCGCATCCGGCGCCCTTGCCGGTGATTACCTTTCCGTCAACAACCACCTTATCGGTGCATACCGACGCCCCGGCAAGCTCGTTTTCGAAGCCGGGGAAGCAGGTCGCTTTCTTCCCGGACAGGATACCCATGCGCCCTAAGATCATCGGCGCGGCACAGATCGCGCATACCAGGCGATCATGCTCCGCGGCAAAGGTAACAGCGTCCCTGACGCCCTGAGCCGCCAGCAGGTTCTTGGTACCGGGCATGCCGCCGGGCAGGATCACGCCCTCCAGCTTATCGTCCGGTTGAAACTGATCCAGCGTGATATCGGCAGTCACGGGGATGCCGTGGGAGGCGCAAATCACCTTGCCGCCTACGCCGACGGTCGTTACCTCGATCTCGGCACGGCGCAGGATATCAATCGTTGCTAACGCTTCGATTTCTTCAAAGCCATCGGCTAAAAAACAATAAATCATGGTTATCCTCCTATGTAGAAGTAAATTAGAACGAAATACTCATTTTATATCCGGTATCAAAGCAAGGATCCTGTCATGAATCTCCTCGATCGTGCACATCGAACCATCCTCGGTACAATCAATTCGCTTCCATCCGAGATGCTCGATCGCATAAACAGCAGAGGTGCGGCAGCGCATCAAATAGGCAACATCACTTTCGTGAATATCCTTTTTGCTTTCATCACCGCCGTATCGCCCGTCAATCAGCTTCTGGCTGATGGCAGGATCAACATCAAGAAAAATCACCATATCGGGAGCAGGCAGCTCCAGCCGCCGATACTCAAAATCAAACAGCCAGTCAATATAGCTGTCACGCTCATCCTCAGCGACCTTCGCCATTTGATGGATGATGTTAGAGGTGGTATAACGGTCAGCGATGATATAATCATACGATTCGTAATCTGCGCGCCATGTGTTGAGATAAGACGCCACACGGTCAACCGCATAAAAGGTTGACGCCGCATAAGCGTTCACGTCATCGGGACTGCTCCCGAGCTTGCCGCCGAGATACATCTTTACCAGCGCCGACGAGTCACTTTCATAATCGGGGAAGCTGATCGTTCGCGCCCGATAGCCCAGCGTATTCAGCTTATCTGAGAGCAGCTTGCTCTGGGTAGCTTTGCCGGAGCCGTCAAGCCCGTCGATCACAATCAGCTTACATTTTGTATTCACCATTTTATTCTCTCAATCCCTGCGCAAAAAACGCAAAAGCACATACTTTCCTTTATAATCTATATTATTGTACCACAAATGACAGAATTATTCAATATCAAGTTTGTAACATATTATCCATTAAAAATCTGCCAAAAAACACGAAAAAGCCCCGAAACAGATCGAGGCTATTTCAGACTATGAGTGATGTAAGGAAGGCGCCGGACGAAGCCGCCAGCGCGACAACAATCAGCGGCAGGTTACAATAAGCCGTCACCAGCGCGATCAAGGTGCCGACCGCCGAGCTGACGAAATCACCTGTCGCGAAAAAGATCGCCGGAAAGGTCATCGCCGAAAGCACGGCATACGGGATATAATACAGCACCGAGTTGAGAAAGGGCGAACGAATCTTACCCCTTACCGCGACAAAGGGAATCACGCGGATCAGATAGGTCGTCACCGCCATCACGGCAATATACGCGACGATACTCATGAAGCCGCCTCCCCTCTCTCCTCCGCCGACACCGGGAAAAACAGCGCGCCGATCACCGACGATACCAGCGCCGCGATAATCACGGCAAAGCCGCCGGAGATCATCGGCAGGCAGTAATGGATCACCACGCTCAGCGCCGCCGCAAGCAGCACCACCAGCAATACCTTCTTGTTTTTCTTGGCAGGCGGAATGATGATGGCGATAAACATTGCATACAGCATCAGCGAAAGCGCCGCCGTCACCGAAGCCGGCATGATATCGCCGGCGATCGCGCCGATTAAGGTGCCGAAGCTCCATCCGAGGAACGGCGTCAGGATCAAGCCGTACATATAAGGCGGCGTCAGCGGTTCTTTGCGAGAGGACGCGACAGCAAAAATCTCGTCCGTGATGCCGTAACCGACGAAGAGCCGGTGCATCAGGGTGAAGGACGGAGCGAGCTTTTGAGAAAGGCTGAGGCTCATCAGCGAATACCGCAGGTTGATGACAAGCTGACACAGGATCATTTCGATCAGAGAACCGGAGGCGGCGATAATCTCTACCCCTGCCACCTGTCCGGCTGAGGTCAGATTCGTGACCGATATTCCGACCGCCGCCAAGATTGATAGATTTTGACGGATACACAGCACCCCAAAGCCGAAGGACACGCTGAGATATCCCAGCATGATCGGTACACCGTGCCGCACACCCTTAAAGAATTGTTGTTTCATTTTCTTTGATTAAGCTTGCCGATATCATCATCCGGCAACTAACCTGATCGTCACGCTTTTCGAGTACATAAGGAGCGTTCAGGCTGTATGACATGAGAATATCGGTGATATTGATAAAAATCCTAAACACGCTTTGTCAGTATACCATAGGTTCAGTCAATTAGCAAGTGTTCTTCAAAACCCTCCGTCAACCCATACAACCTTTGTCGTCAATCTATCCTTTTTATAGCTACTTGCATCAGAATCATCTTGACTTTTCTATCAATTATGCTTATTATTCAATTATAAAAACCATTAGTCATTAAAAACAGCGCACACCCACCACATACACAGACAAAGGATGGAGCACACATGAAAAACAGAATCGACTCATTACAGGGTATCAGGGCTTTTGCGTTCTTGGGAATCTATACCTGCCACTCCTATCTTACCGTATTCGGAGCCTGCGGCGGATGGGGCGTATCCGTGTTTATGATCCTATCCGGCTTTTTGATGTTCTATTCATACGCAGACACTGACAGGATCAAAAGTATCGGGCTTATATCGAATATCAAGTTCGGAATCGGCAAGGTTAAAAGGCTGTATCCGCTTCATATCGTCACCATGCTTTTGGCGATGCCCTTTTTGATCGAAGAATGTCTGGGATATCACGGGATCGAACGTATTCTCCAGCCTGCCGTAAGGACGCTGTTGAACACTACCCTGCTGCAAACATGGGTTCCGGTTGAAGGCGTATATTTCTCCTTGAATACGGTTTCGTGGTATCTTTCGACCTCGTTATTCTTGTATTGTATGTTCCCGGTTATCCTCTTCATCATGAAGAAGTATAAAGGAATCAAAACCGCCGTGATCGTCATCCTCTGTACCTTTGCGCTTCAATGCGCTTTCGCGTATCTTGCCCATCGCGTACAGATGGATGTACTACATAAAGAGGATTTCACCCATTGGTTCACCTATGTTTTTCCCCTCTCGCGTCTGGAGGACTTTGTGATCGGCTGTAACCTCGGTTATATCTTCATGCACGCTAAGCGCAGGGACGATCAACAAGCCGAAGTAAAATATACCGTGCTGGAGATCGGCATACTGATTGTCATTGTCCTGCAGTGGGTTGCCCATTACTTTTTGTTATCCCTTCCGTCACAGGAAAATCCTCAGCTTCCCAACGAGGCTTGGTGGCGTTTTACCGTCTATTGGACGCTGACCTCTTGCGCGCTGGTATACATCTTTGCCGTAAATAAAGGCAAACTCTCCAAACTTTTTTCGACCAAGCCGCTGCTTTTCATCGGCAAAATGAGCGCGTATGCCTTTTTGATCCATCAGCTTGTTTATCGCTATCTGAAGCTGGCAGAGAAAAAGATATTGGGTAAGCCAAACGATGTCTTGAACCTATTTATTTGCTTTATCATCACCATCATTCTCTCGGTCCTCTGGGATAAGCTGACTTTACATTTTCAGAAAAGAAAGCAGCTAAAGAGGCTTGCCGGAGAATAATATCGACTGCCGATATCAGATGGCTGTCTATTTGAAAACAGCAGAAAGAACAATAATTTGGAGTTGTCGCAAAACGTAAGTGCACGGCAGCTCCTTTTCGTTTATAAAAGATCAGCGGCACCTCATACGGTGCCGCTATCTCTGGCGCGCCAAAAGGGATTCGAACCCCCGACCTTTCGCTTAGGAGTTTTAACATCCTATTCTTACACAGTATCATACAATATCATGTAATACCGTAGAAACCAAGATAAATACTGAAAAAATCATGGATTCTAATGGTGTGGAGTGCGCCCTCGTGACACCTCGTACTTGCTAATTTCATAACGTCCAATTAGCAAACGATTAGCAAATCATCAAATCATAATAACTGCTGATTTGCAAACATTATATAATAAAAACATCGGAAATTCAATAGCGAACTACCTAAAGTCGAAAATTCAAAGGCACTACATCTATGTTGATGTGGTGCTTTTTATATATAAATGTTTTTTACATTAAATATGAAAGGATGGGTATTTATGATTGACGCCCGGGAGAAAAATATCGGGCTTGACGAGTTTATCGCTTTGTGTGATGAACATGAAAATGAAATGAATTTGGAGGCGGCGAGAAAGCTATATCGAAAGAAAGATTTTGAC
>CADBUN010000031.1 GCA_902797825.1 uncultured Ruminococcus sp.
CTAATCCTTGATAAAAAGATTTAATCAGATATTAGTGATAAATTTCGCAGAGCGAGGCGAGTGACGCAGGCATACTGTCGTATGTCATATCCGGGTACCCCGACGCGCCCCTGCGCGGTGGGGAAAGGAGGAGCCGCCACACGAGTACGAGAGTGGTCACACCTGACCGCTCTCAGCGAGTACGGCGAGCGACGACACCAACAAAGCTATGCGGAATTTATCGCAATAGATGATAAAGGTTTTTATTAAGGATTAGTACATTATCCGTCAACCGGCGCCAAAGCGTCCGCGGATACTTAACCCTCATACCGCTTACAGGGTATTCTATCCATAAAGCCTGTCGGCTTGCCGCTTCGGATTACGCTTCCTCCGCGAGACGGATAATCTTTTCCAGCCGATGATTCACACCGCTGCGCGAGATCGGCGGATCGAGCTTGGCGCCCAGCTCGCGGAGCGTCAGCTCGGGGTACTCATACCTTAGCTGCGCCACGGTTTTGAGCTCCTCGGGCAGCAGGTTATATTTGCCGCTTTTTCGGAGCTTCTTGATCGCCCTGATTTGATTGGCAGCGGCGGAGGCGGTCTTTTGCAGATTCGCGATTTCGGAGTTGGCGCGGCGGTTCGCGGTGTTGCGTACCTGCTTGAGCGCCTTGGTGCCCATCACGTTCATCGACGCCACTACCGCGCCCATATAGGTCAGCAGATCGGTGATCTGTTCGCTGTCCTTGAGGTAAGCGATGTAGGTGCCGCCGCGTGAAAGCATCTTCGCGCTGATCTGACAATCCTGAATCTCATGGATCAGGCGGCAGATATCCATACACAGGTTCCGGTGGCTGACCGCAAATTCCAGATGATAAGCCTTTTCGGGATCGGTCACGGAGCCGCAGGCGAGGAAGGCGCCGCGGATAAAGGCGCGCTGTTCCTCTTCGTCATCAATGTTGGCGCGGTTCACGCGCAGGTTCACGTCGCGGTCCTCGTGTCCGTAATACTCAAAGATTTTGCGGCATTTTTCGGGGGATAGTACCGTGACCGTGTAGGTTCGGTTACGGCCGCTCTCGCCCTTTTGGGGCGCGATGACCTCGCATTTTGCTTTGAACAGGCGGTCAAGCAGGAAGATGAAGTGGGAAAAGGTATCTTCGTTTTCTGTTTTAAAAATGATGCTGCGTGAGGTGAACTCTTTGCCGAGCAGGAGCATCGCGTACAGCTCGCTGTACTGGAGGGGCTTTCTCGTCGAGAGCTTCTGACACATCTCACGCTTGGTATCGGATGAAAAGGACATAGTTCATTTATGAGGAATCCCGGAAAAGCTGACGCGTTTTATCCTAACAGCAGGCAACGCCGTCGCCGGATTCTCTTTCCCGAACGCGGTGTGGCTATGCATCGGGTGCGGCTGATCAGCCCTTCATTCCGGTCTCCTCATCCTTATCTCTTAATTCTTCTCAGGCTTTCCAGATATCCCTGTTATGCAGGGCGGATTTTTGCCCGTTCTCCAGAAAATGGGAGTTCAGCTGACGGGCTACGGTCACGGAGCGGTGCTTGCCGCCGGTACAGCCGACGCCGATCACCAGCTCGCTTTTATTATCCTGTCGGTAAAGCGGCAGGGTATAGTCGATAAAATCATAGAGCTTTTGCAGAAATTCACCGGTGACGGCGGCGCTGAGGATATATTCGCGCACCGCTTCGTCAAGCCCGGTCAGGTGCTTGAGCTCCTTGACGTAGAAGGGATTGGGCAGACAGCGTACATCCACCACCATATCCGCCTCGGGCGGAATCCCGTATTTGTAGCCGAAGGACATACAGGTAACGAGCAGCGAATCGCCGGCTCCGGCGGAAAAGAGCGTGGTCACCCTTTCCTTGAGCTCGTTGGGATTCATCAGGGTGGTGTCGATGACATAATCCGCCATCGCCTTGACGCCCTTCATCAGCTCGTTTTCAAACTCGACCGCTTCCTCGATCGAGCCGGAGATGATCTCGTCGATCAGCGGATGCTTGCGGCGCGTGCCCTTGAAGCGCACCAGCAGGACGTCGGGCTTCGCGTCCAAAAACAGAATCTTGAACTTCTTCCCGTCCAGCCGCAGCTTGGAGAGCACCTCGGGAATCTCGGCGAACATCTCGCCGGAACGCGCGTCGGCGACCACGGCGACCTTCTTCAACCGGGCATCGGTCGAATTCTCGCACAGGTCATAGAAGGTATCCAGCAGCAGCGGCGGAAGGTTATCGACACAGTAGCAGCCGCTGTCCTCCATCGCGTGGAGGGCGTTGGTTTTACCGGCGCCCGAAAGCCCGGTGACAATCACAAATTCCATCCGCTCACCTCCCTGTCCGGATGATTTCACGCTCCAGGAAGTAGCCCGTCTTTTCACGGACGGTATCCTGAACGAGCTTGACAAGGTTCATCACATCAGAGCAGGTCGCGCCGCCGATATTGATGATGAAGCCGGCGTGCTTTTCGCTGACCTGCGCGCCGCCGATCGTTTTGCCCTTTAAGCCGCACTGTTCGATCAGCGTGCCGGCGTAGGCGCCCTCGGGACGCTTGAACACCGATCCGGCGGAGGGGTATTCGAGCGGCTGCTTGGACTTGCGGCGGTTCATCACATCGTCCATCCGCGCGCGGATGGCTTCTTTATCATCGGTATGTAAGTTATATTTCGAAAAAAGAATAATATCTCCGCTCGTTTTAAAAACGCTGGTGCGGTAGCCAAGCCGCATATCCGCCGCCGCTACCTCGTGCACCTCACCGCCGGGCGTCAGCGCTGTGACGCTCAGGGCGACGTCCTTCATCTCGCCGCCGTAGGCGCCGGCGTTCATGAACATCGCGCCGCCGACGGAGCCGGGGATGCCGTAGGCAAACTCCAGACCGCTTAAGCCGTGTTCCAGCGCGACGGTGCACAGCCGGCTGAGCTTTGCGCCTGCGCCGGAGGTGATCACGCATCCGTCAACGGAAATCTCCTTGAAATCGCCGTCGAGCACGATCGCCGCGCCCTCGATGCCCTCGTCCGACACCAAGAGGTTCGAGCCGTTGCCGAGCAGCATAAACGGAATGCCGCTGTCACGACAGGCGTTCACCGCCGTCTGCAGCTCGCCGATCGTCCTGACGGTGATCAGGATATCCGCCGCGCCGCCGATCTTGAAGGTGGTATGCGCGCTCATGGGCTCGTTGATCAGATAGGCTATCTTGCTTTCGCTTAATGTAGTGATTAATTGCTTCATATATTCTCCGCTGAATCTATTAGTCGGTCAGGCATTCGGTACGTTTTAACCCGTTTGACGGACAGCTTGCCGGATACCTGTCTGTTACCAATTCGTATCAATCTTTCGCTTGCCGATATCCTCGGGGTTGATATCCATGCCGAGGTTCTGCAGCAGCTCCTGGGCGCCGTTGTAGCCCATCTTCTTCTGTCGATGGTTCATCGCGGCGACCTCGATGATCACGGCGAGGTTTCTGCCGGGCTTGACGGGGATCGTAACGACGGGGATCTCGATGCCGAGAATCTCCATATATTCATCATCCATGCCCATGCGGTCATAGACCTTCTTGGAATTCCACAGCTCCAGGTTGATCACCAGGTCGATCTTTTCGCTGACCTTGACCGCGCCGATACCGAAGATGCGGCGCGCGTTGATGATGCCGATACCGCGCAGCTCGATAAAATGACGGATATTCTCGGGAGAAGAGCCGATCAGCGACCTTTTGGATACGCGCTTGATCTCGACGGCGTCATCCGCGATCAGGCGGTGACCGCGCTTGATCAGCTCGATCGCGGTCTCGGATTTACCGACGCCGCTGTCGCCGATCAGCAAAATACCTTCGCCGTATACCTCGACCAGTACGCCGTGGCGCGTGATGCGCTGCGCCAGCTCGACATTCAGGAAGGAGACGATCGCCGCCACCACGTCGGAGGTGGTGTCGCTCGTCGTCAGGATCGGCACGTGATACTTGCGCGCCAGCTCCTTCATCACGGGCAGGGGCTCAAGGTCACGGGCGACGATCATCGCGGGCGGAATCTGGCTGATGATCGGCTCGAGCTGTTCGAGCTGTTTTCTCTCGGACTGCATCTCGAGATAGGACATCTCCGTCAGTCCGAAGGCGATCAGATAGCGTCTGTCATAATACTTCAGATAACCGACAAGCTCGAGTCCGGGACGATCGACGTCAGAGACCGTCACGAGCACCTCGTCGGGATCGACAGGCATATAATAGCTGGACAGACCGATCTCCTCGATCAGCCGTTTGATGGTTACAGAATACGGACTGCTGTTCATAACAAGCCTTCTTTCTCAGTCGGTCAGGATACTGACGTATTGTTTCCCCGCAAGGGGCAGAACATCACCCCGGCTCCCGTGTCGGGACCGCCGAGCGCAAGCGCTTATCACGGCGCTTTCCCGGCGCTTGCCGGATGGATCAAGCAGAATCATGCTGCATACGTATACAGCATTTATTATACTCCTCTACCATAAATTTATAATCCTTTGAAAGAAATATGCAGTTTTCCATGCAAAATTTGCATACATAATTTTGGCGTATTTTCACATATTATTCTCGGTGATAAAATGCTGACACTTTTGATACGAACCGTCCTGATCTACATCATCGTCACGGCGGCAGTACGCATCATGGGGAAGCGACAGGTCAGCGATATGCAGACCTCCGAGCTCGTCATCACCCTGATCATCTCCCAGATCGCCTCTCTGCCGCTGGAAAACGCCGACCGTCCCCTGCTCAGCGCGCTGGTGCCGATCATGGTGATCGCGGCGATCGAGCTGCTGATCTCCCTTTTGATGATGAAAAGCCGCAAGGCGCGCTCGCTGATCTGCGGACATCCCATCATCGTCATCAAGGACGGCAAAATGCTGGACGCCCAGCTCAGGCTGCTTCGCATCAGCCGCGAGGACATCTACTCGCTGCTGCGCGAAAAGGATATGTGTGATGAAAGCAAGGTCAAATACGGTATCATAGAGCCAAACGGCTCGCTGAGCGTCCTGACAGAGGAGGCGCTGAGCGGAGACGGGATACAGAGCGAGGATCTGCGCGATCAGCTCAGCCTGCTCGACCAACCCGGCGAAACGGAGGAAGAAGCATGAAACGCGGATGGATCGCGCTGGCGATGATCGCCCTGTCGCTCATACTCGGCGGCATTGAATACGGTTATGTCACCATGAACGTAGACGCCTATGTTCAGATGCTGGATGACGCCGATGATAAAATGGCGCACAACCTCGTTTATGAGGCACAGTCCGCCGCCGGACGGCTGGATAACCGGTTTCGCAAGCAGAGCGGCATCTTCAACATCTTTATGTACCACAGCGAGGTGGGGCATATCTCCTCTGACCTTGCCATGCTGCGCCGATACGCCCAGACCGGCTCCGTGGAAGAATTTTTGGCGACCTCCGCCTGTGCAAAGCGCGAGATCCTGACTATCCGCGACGCTAAGCTCCTGAAATGGGAAAACATCTTTTGAGCGAGGACAACCAGAAATGAGAAAGCCGGAAGCGAATGAGGAATTCAGGAAAAGCCCAACGGCTTTTTGAATGAAACAACAACTGCATACAATCATGCGCCAAACCGGATCAACAGAACCAAAAAAACTCCCCTTACGGCAGCCAAAATACGCTGCTGTAAGGGGGATTTGTGTGTCATCTGTCCGTTTGGGAGAGACCGGTAAAGAGGCAGACATTCCGATCAATCTGTCAGTCATTTCATTCAGGTGAGGGCGGAGCCCTCCCTTCACTCCTCACTCCTCACTCCTCACTCAAAAAGGCACCGTCACAAGACGATGCCTTTCATCATTGATTCTGCTTTGCGGCACAAGGGGAAGATTAAGCCTCTTCCTTTTTGCTCTTGCGCTTGTTCCAAGCCACCCACAGGGGACCTGCGATACACAGGGAAGAATAACAACCGGATACGATACCGATCATCATCGGCAGGGCGAACGCCTGTACCGAGGACAGGTTGAAGATCAGGGCAACGACATAGACGGTACCGATCGCCACCAGCGTGGTAACGGACGTCGCAATGGTACGTCCCATAACCGCAGACGCGCTGTGGTTGAACACGTCGGCGATATCCGACTTGGGACCGGCGATGCGGCGCTCCTCACGGACGCGGTCATAGATAACGATGGTATCGTTCAGGGAGTAACCGATGATCATCAGGACAACAGCGATGAAGCTACTGTCAATCGGCATACGGAAGATGACGTACATAAAGTAGATCATCGCTACGTCATGGAAGAGGGCTACCAGCGCCATAACGCCCGCGGACAAACCGCCGATACGCTTGAAGCGGATGGTAACGTAGATTACCATGAGGACGGAAGCGATCGCAACCGCGGTCAGACACTTGAGCAGGAACTTCAAGCCCATCGCAGCCTCGACGGAGGAGTTCTCCTTATACTGGAAGCTGTTATCGGGGAACTTTTGCTCCAGCGCGGTGGTGATGCCGCTGATGACGTCAGACTCGACGCTGTCGTTGCCGGAGAACTGGATCGATACGGCGTAAGCCTGGCTGTCCTCCGTATTATTCATGATATCCTTGGTGATGGTGAAGGAAACCTGATGCTCGGGAGTCGCCTGCTGGATGGTATCCTTTAACGCGGCTTCGTCAATCTCGCCCACAAAGGAGTAGTTGACGATGGTACCGCCCTTGAACTGGATGTCGAGGGTAGCGCCGAAGATGATGTTACAGATAAGACCGATGGCGATGATCGCGAGAGAAATGCCGAAGAACACCTTGCTCTTACCGATAAAGTTTAAGTCCTTTTTCATTTACCCTCACCTCCAAACAGCCATTTTTTACGCAGGAAATTGATGCCGGAGATACTCTTGAGCATGACGCGGGAGAGCCATACGCCCATGATGAAGTTGGAGATAACGCCCATGAGCAGGGTATAACCGAACGCGTAGATCGTACCGGTGGTCGATTCGCCGAAGATCCAAGACAGGATGTTGGACGGACCGAATACCAGCAGCAGGATGACCGATACAATAACGATGGTCATGTTACCGTCGATGATAGCGGTCAGGGAGTTCTTGGTACCCTTTTCGATCGCGCTGTCAAGCGTCTTGCCGGAGCGGAATTCTTCCTTGATACGCTCGGCGGTAATAATGTTGGCGTCAACACCCATACCGACCGAGAGAATCAAGCCGGCGATACCGGGCAAGGTCATGGTAAAGGAGGTGAACGCGTCAAAGTAACGGGTAACCGCGGCGATCGAAAGCGCCATCTGACCGATCAGGGCGATGACAGCGACGAAGCCGGGTACACGGTATCTGATAATCATGAAGATCGCGATCAGCGCAAACGCGATGATGGCAGCGTAGCCCATCGCTGTCAGCGAGTTCTGACCGAGGGTGGGGCTGATGCCGCTGTAGGACGCCGCCTCCAGCGAGAAGGGCAGCGCGCCGCCGTTGATCTGATTCGCGAGCTTTGTGGCGGATTCGGCGTCAAAGTCGCCGGAAATCTGCGCATGACCGTCAGAGATCACGCTCTGTACGGTCGGATTGCTCAGCATCGTCTCGTCCATATAGATAGCGATTTGCTGGTTGAGATACTGGCTGGTAATATCGGCGAAGGTTTGGGCGCCTTCGGAGTTGAGCTCGAGCTGTACGACATAGCTGCCGGACTGGCTCTTGGATGTATCAACGCCTACCGAAGCGTTCGCGACTGCGGAACCGTCCATGACGGTCTCGCCGCTCGGGCTGCGGAACGTCAGGTTCGCCGTAGCGGCGAGCTCATCGACAGCCTTGACGGGATCGAACTCGGTATCATCCTCTTTCCACGGGAAGCGGACGATGATACGGTCGGAGCCGTAGTCGGCGTAAATCTCGTAGTCGGTAATCCCGTTCGAGACCATACGTGTTTCAATGATCGATTTTGCAGAGTCAAGCTGCTCATCCGTAGCGTCGATGTCACCGGCCGGTTTAAAGGTCGCCTCAACGCCGCCGCGGATGTCAATTCCCCATCTGATGTCGCCGATACCCTTGACTACGGTCTTTTGGATATCGCCCTGATAGTATTTGATGCCGACAAACGCCGAGCACGCAAACGCGATAATCAGGATCGCGACAATGAAGAATACAGGCTTAGAAATTCTTTTCATGCCTTGGACCTCCATTTTTCTGTTCTTCTTCGGATTTTGATACGGTACGACGCATAGGGCGCTAAAATACCAATATAAAAATCCACAATAACAGATTAATTATACAGACTTCTCTGTGAAAAGTCAATAAATGTTTTCAATATTTCAAAATATTCATGATTCACTTTTAGAAATATCAGCACGTTTTAATTCTAAAAATGAATTATAATCGATTTTCATTCTATAAAAGAAATTTGTAACAACGGAACAACCTGTGCCGCAGGAGCGTTGCCTTCCCAACCGCTTTTTTGATTGCCGTAAAAAAGCGTGTGTACCGAGCGCGGATTTCACCTTCCCCTCGCCCGTTGTTTCCCGGCGACAACCTGAAAATAATGCTGTATGGAATCGAGCGGTTTCGATAAAATCAAAAGCGTGCACAGCTCAAATGAGCCGTACACGCTGATTCTATCTGTTTCGCCTGCTGTAGCTTATGCCTCGTTCAGCTTTTCCAGCGCGGCAATTCGCGCGCACAGGCAGAATACATCCATCGCGGTCGAAAGATCCTCCAAGCTCGGGAAGGACGGCGCGATTCGGATGTTGCTGTCATACGGATCCTTTCCGTAGGGATAGGTCGCGCCGGCGTCGGTCAGGATCACGCCGGACTCCTTGCACAGCTCCACAACGCGCTTCGCCGTGCCGTCTACCACGTTGACGCTGACGAAATAGCCGCCGCGCGGATGGTTATACCGGACGATACCGTATTCGTCGAGCTGTTCGGAGAGCTTCTTCAGCACAATCTCAAAGCGGGGACGCAGCACCTCGGCGTGCTTCTTCATATGTGCCTTCATCCCGTCCAGATCACCGAAGAAGCGTACATGACGCAACATATTCAGCTTATCATAACCGATGGTCTGATATTTATACTTCGCCTTGATAACCTTCATGTTATTCTCACAAGCCGCCATCGCCGCTACACCCGAGCCCGGGAAGGTGATTTTAGAGGTGGAGCAGAACGCGATCGGCAGGTCGAGATTGCCGGTTTTTTCGCATTCTTCAAAGATATTGAGCAGCTGATCGGGTTCATCGGTCAGATCGTGGATACAGTAGGCGTCGTCCCACATCACGCGGAAGTCGGGCGCCGCGGGCTGTAGGGCGGCGATACGGCGCACCACCTCGTCGGAATAGGTCACGCCGGTGGGGTTGGAGTATTTCGGAACGCACCACATACCCTTGACGGAGGGATCCTTCACGAGCTCCTCCACCACATCCATTTTGGGACCGTTTTCATCCATCGGCACCGGGATCATCTCAAAGCCAAAATACTCGGTGATACCGAAGTGGCGGTCATAGCCGGGTACGGGACAGAGGAATTTGCGGTCGGGAACCAGCGCCCATGCCGGACAGCCGGGCGTTACCGGATGATTCATAAAGCAGGCGATCGTATCAAACATCATGTTCAGCGAGGAGTTGCCGCCGATCATGACCATATCGGGCTTGACGCGGAGCATATCCGCCAAGAGGCGCTTGCACTCGGGGATACCGTCCATCACGCCGTAATTGCGGCAGTCGGTGCCGTCCTCGGCGCGACAATCCGCCTCGGCATAGAGCACGTTCAAAATCCCCAGAGAAAGCGAAAGCTGGTCGGGACTGGGCACGCCGCGCGCCATATTCAGCGCCAGTCCCTGCGCCTTGAACCGATCCAGATCCTTCCATAATTGACTGAGCGCAGCGTCACGCTGTTCTCTCGAATAATCTTTATAATACATCTTGCACCATTCCTTAACTGATATTGCATAATTGCAATCATTTGCTTCTATATAATATACCACAGGAATTGTTTTTGCAATACTTTTAATAAAATCCTGCAAAATTTGTTGATTCTAATACATTCGCCTATGAATGCCGACGGAGATATGGGCAAAATACAGTATGTATAATACTAATCCTTGATAAAAAGATTTAATCAGATATTAGTGATAAATTTCGCAGAGCGAGGCGAGTGACGCAGGCATACTGTCGTA
>CADBUN010000032.1 GCA_902797825.1 uncultured Ruminococcus sp.
GATGGTGTTGTTCATGCAGATATAGAAGTAATCCGCGTCGGGGGTAAAGGTGCTCTTGTCGAGCTTCGGAATATAAGAGAAGGTCTTATCCGCAGAGGAAGCGACGATATTGACCTCGCCGTAGCGCGCCGCCTCGGCAGCCGCCTTCTTCGCCCACTGACCGGTGATGACATAGTCAGCCTTGCCGCTGCCGTTCATGAAGTTGAGCGGAATCGCGGCGAACTGGGAAGAAGCGCCGCCCTGCAGGAACAGGACCTTGTAGTTATCGGGAATGTTCATGACCTCGCGTAAGAGAGCCTCCGCCTCGTTGATGATCGCGCCGAACTCCTTGGAACGGTGAGACATCTCCATGACGGACTGACCGGTGCCCTTGTAGTCGAGCATCTCGTCAGCGGCTGTCTTTAATACGCTTTCGGGCAGCATCGAAGGACCTGCCGAGAAATTATAAACTCTTGCCATAATATATACCTCCTGAAAATCGTGCTAAGAATAGATAGTATAACTATTAACACCGATAATCATTATATGACAAAATCCTCGTTAATTCAATAACAAAGCCAAAATCCGATGTAGCAATTTTAAAAGGAATCGGGTTGAATTTTATTCATTTTGCTTAATCACCGGGTATTTCCCGGCGTTTTTGAGCTTCCGTATCCGTTGATCCGGCGCGCTATTTTCGAAGAAAGAAATATGCACAAATCAAAAAGGAGCTGTGAAACAACGCTGCCATCGCGATGACGACGGTTGTTTTTCACAGCTCCGTTTATCCGGCTATCAGTTGAACAGTCCGTAGAACGCCTTGTGCGCCATATAGAGGTCGGGCTTGCTGATGACCTCGAACGGCGCGTGCATACACAGCACCGCGACGCCCAGATCGACCACGTCAACGTTCATGTTGGCGACGTACTTGGCGATCGTACCGCCGCCGCCGATATCGACCTTGCCCAGCTCGCCGATCTGCCACTTGACGCCGTTCTTCTCGAGCATGGCGCGGATCTCGCCCATAAACTCGGCGGACGCGTCGGAGGTATCGTACTTGCCGCCGTGACCGGTATACTTGCTGATGACGACGCCCTCGTTGATGAAGGAACAGTTCTTCGGCTCATAAACCGACGGGAAGGTGGGATCAAACGCCGCGTTCACATCGGCGGACAGACACTTGCTCTTGGAAAGCACGCGATAGCCCTCGTTGCCGTCCTGCTTTGCCAGATCATAGATGAAGTATCTGAGGAAGTCGCTCTGCATACCGGTGTTGCCGTCAGAGCCGGTCTCTTCCTTATCGGTCAGGTAGGTGATGCAGGTGCAGTCGGGAACCTGCGTCTCGAGGATCGCCGTGACCGCCGGATAAGCACAGCACTTGTCATCGTGACCGTAGCCGCCGATCATCGAGCGGTCGAAGCCCACGTCGCGCGTCGGATAAGCCGGACAGAAATTGAGCTCGGCGGATAAGAAGTCGCTCTCTTCGATGCCGAAGCGATCGTGGAGCAGCTTCATCACGTTCAGGGCGATCAGATCCTTTTCATCGCTGTCGTCATAGGGATAGGAGCCGACGAGAATATTCAGATCCTCGCCGGTGAACATCTTGGCGACGGTCTTGGTCGTCACCTCGCGGTCGAGATGCGGCAGCAGGTCGGTAATCAGGAAGCACTCGTCCCGGGGATCGTCGCCGATACGGATATCGACAACCGAGCCGTCGAGCCTGACCACCCTGCCGTGCAGCGCGAGCGGTACGGTCGTCCACTGGTACTTCTTGATGCCGCCGTAATAATGCGTCTTGAACAGTGCCAGCCCGTTATCCTGATACAGCGGATTGGGCTTTAGATCAATGCGCGGCGAGTCGATATGCGCGATCGCGAGACGCACGCCGTCGCTCGTCCCGTTCTTGCCGATCACCGCCAGCCCGATCGCCTTTTCGCGGTTGATGATATAGACGCGGTCACCGGGCTTGTAGCTGCCGTCGGGATCGAATTCGGTAAAGCCGTTATCCTGTGCCAGCGCCTTGACATAGGCGACCGCCTCGCGCTCGGTGCGCGCGTTGTCGAGGAAGGTCTTGTATCCCTCGCAATAAGCCTTGGCTTCGGCGATCGTTTCTTTCGTGAAGGTTGAAGCGCCGCGGCGCTCCTTCATCATCAGTTTTTCTCTGAGTTCCTTTGCGTTTTCACTCATATGGTACCTCCTGTATTGTAATCTTAATCCTTTATAAAAAGATTTAATCAAATATTAGGGCATAATATAAAATCTTTCACCAATATTGTTTCAATAATAGAGCTTCTTATACACCTCATACGCCTTGCCGACGCGCTCGACATACTGTGCCGTTTCTTCATACGGAATCTTCGTGAGCGTCCTGCCGTCCGGGGAACAGGCTCTGTCCTCCAGCCAGCCGTCTACGGTACTGGTGCCGGCGTTGTAGGCGGCGACCGCCGTATCGCGGACGTTGTCGTACTGGTTAAGCAGGATCGACAGCAGATAGGTTCCGTAGCGGATGCTGACGTCGGGATCGGTCAGCGCGTCCGCCTGATAGACGATCCTGCCCTCTAAGCGCTCCTGCAGCCAGTCAAAGGTTGAGGGCATCATCTGCATCAGTCCCATCGCGCCGGCGTGGCTCTCGACCTCGGGACGGAAGCCGCTCTCGGTACGCATGACCGCATAGATCAGCGGCTCCTCCACACCGAATTCGGCGGCATACTTCTTCACCTGTTGGGCGTATTCCTGCGGATAAAAGAAGCTGTAGAGCTTGCCCTTGGCGCCCTTTAAGGAATGATCGGACGCAAAGAAGAACACCAGCACAAAGATCATCAGGATCAGCACAAAGGTCACCAAGAAACCGATCGCGCCGTGTCCTTTTGTCTCGCGTGAACGCCGGGTTTCATATCTGCTCATCCGCGCACCAGCCCTTCATACAAATTCCGCACACCGTCGCTCAGCGCCTGTTCGGTGCCGTTATTATACAGTATATCGTCACAGTACGTAAGAAAGAACCTCTCGTCATACTGCGCCGACATCCGCAGCGCCGCTTCCTCGCGGCTGATCCCGTCGCGCTTCGTGATGCGGCGAAGCCTGATTTCGGCATCCGCCAGCACGCCGACGATCCGCTCACAGAACAAATCCTCTCCCGACTCGAACAGCTGGGACGCGTCGAAGATCACGGTATCGCCGGGTAACGCCTGCGCCTCCTCCAGCATGAGGCGCGCGATCGTCGGATGGGTGATCGCGTTGAGCCGGGCTGTCATCTCGCGTGACGAGAACGCGATCCGGGCAACCAGCGACCGGTCAAGGCTGCCGTCCTCTCTCAGGACGTCGCCGAACGCGGCGCACAGCATCGCCTTCACCTCGCTGTCCTCAACCGCCCTGCGCGCCGCCGCGTCTGCGCTGACGACGGGCAGTCCCCTCTCGCTCAACAGCCGGGAGACCTCGCTCTTGCCGGCGCCGGTCTGACCGGTCAGCCCGATGATCCGCTTCTTCGGCAGGTCGATCACCTCGAACGCCGCCGCGCGGATCAGGCGGTTATACAGCGCCATCCCCACGCCCTGCGCCGCGGGACAATGGGCATAGACGGTTTTGACGCCCGTGAGCCCGTCCGCCGCCCGGAGCGCGTCGAACAGCGCCTGCGCCTGGGCTTTTTCGTCCTGCATCGAGCCGATCGTAATACACGGTGCGTTCAGGAGCGGCTTGTCCTCGTCATAACAGATCGCGCCTATGCTTTGATCTCGGGCATACAGGCGGTTGACATAGGTGATGTATTTTGCATCGTCGCCGCGCAGCAGGATCACACGCGCGCGGGGGGCGTAATGCTTGTATTTCATGCCGGGTGAGGAGGCTCGCTCGTTGTTTTCGAGCTGATGGAGCACCGCGTGATCGACCTCGACGGGACCGATCACCGCCTCGAGCTCCTCACGCGTGATAATACCGGGGCGCAGGATGCGCGGCACGTCGGCGACCAGCGTGATCACCGTGCTCTCGACGCCGACAGAACAGCTGCCGCCGTCCAGGACGGCTTCAATCCTGCCGTCCATATCGTCGATGACGTGCTGTGCCGTGGTGGGACTGGGCTTGCCCGAGGTGTTGGCGGAGGGCGCCGCCAGCGCCAGTCCGCTCGTCGCGAGAAGTCGGTGCGCCGCCGGATGGGACGGGATACGGATCGCGACGGTATCGAGTCCGGCGCTCACCTCGTCGGGGATCGCGCCGCCCTTCTTCATGATCACCGTCAGCGGACCGGGCCAAAAGGCTTCGGCGAGCATCCGCGCAAGGTAAGGAATCTCAGCGACCAGCCCGAGGCGGCGGATATCCGAGAATTCTGCCACATGGACGATCAGGGGGTTGTCCATCGGTCGTCCCTTCGCCTCAAAGATGCGGCGCACCGCGTCGCCGTCGAGGGCGTTCGCCGCCAGCCCGTAGACCGTCTCGGTCGGCATCGCGACCAAGCCGCCGTCGCGCAGGATGGCAGCTGCCGCTTTGATATCTTCGGTTGTATCGGATAGGTGTAATGTATTCATCGGTTGTGTTTTCACGGGCTGACACGCGTCAAGCCCTTGTCATGTTGATTTTTTGACCGCTTGTTCCGTGGGGAGTGGGGATTGGGGAGTTAGGAGTGAGGAGTGAGGAGTTGTGGGAGGGCTCCGCCCTCACCCGGATTCCTATCAGCTTCCGTTGAAGGGAAGCGTCTTATGATCGAATGAGCAAAATGGAATAGAAGCGTTCCTACAATTCCACTAATGGTTCATGGTCTCCTTGAGCTGTTCGGCGCGTTGGGCGGTCACGAGGGCGTCGATGATCTCGTCAAGGGCACCGTTCATGATCTCGTCGAGCTTGTACAGCGTCAGTCCGATCCGGTGATCGGTGACGCGGCTCTGGGGGTAGTTATAGGTGCGGATCTTCTCGCTGCGGTCGCCGGAGCCGACCTGAGAACGGCGATCGGAGGCGATCGCCTCGTGCTGTTTATCCTGTTCGATCTTCAACAGGCGCGATTTGAGCACCTTCATCGCTTTATCCTTGTTTTTATACTGAGACCGCTCATCCTGACATTCAACCACCATGCCGGTCGGCTTGTGGGTGATGCGGATCGCGGAGGAGGTCTTGTTGATATGCTGACCGCCGGCGCCGGAGGAACGGAAGGTATCAATCTCGAGATCGTTCGGGTTGATCTCCACCTCGACGTCGTCCGCCTCGGGCAGCACGGCAACCGTCGCCGCCGAGGTATGGATGCGGCCGGAGCTTTCGGTCTGGGGGACGCGCTGGACGCGGTGGGTGCCCGATTCGAACTTGAAGCGGCTGTAGGCGCCCGAGCCGCTGACGATGAAGGAAACCTCCTTATAGCCGCCCAGCCCCGTCTCGTTCAGGCTGACGATCTCGGTCTGATAGCCCCTGCGCTCGGCGTACATACTGTACATACGAAAGAGATCATAGGCAAAGAGCGAGCTTTCTTCGCCGCCGGTGCCGCCGCGAATCTCGATGATGACGTTGCGCTCATCGTTCGGATCCTTGGGCAGGAGAAGGATTTTCAGCTCCTCTTCGAGCAGGGGAAGCTGCTTCTTGGCGTCATCCAGCTCGGCGGACGCCAGCTCCCTGAGCTCTTCGTCGGATTCTTCCTCGAGGATCGCCAGGCTGTCGTCGATCGTCTGCTGTGTCGCCTGATACGCGCGGTACTTCTTGACCACCGGCTCGATGGCGGCATACTCCTGCATCACCTTGCGGTAGGCTTCGGGATCGGACACGACGTCCGGCTCGTACATTCGCTTTTCGAGCTCGCTGTATCGTTTATCAAATATCGCTAATTTGCTGAACATAATTTACCTCATTTGACGCTTCTCTGCTCACTGCACGTCTGCTTTCTCATGCTCTCTGAAAACCTTGCGGATATGACGCTCCGCTTTCTTGCGCGGAACCATCACCTCTCTGCCGCATTTTAAACATCGAATCTTAAAATCCATGCCGACGCGCAGGACGAGAAAGCGGTTTTCGCCGCAGGGATGGGGCTTCTTCATCAAAAGTTCATCGTTGACACGAATATCCATAGTACCTCTCTGAGTTTTGTTATTCGAACGAGAAATGACCATACTAAAGGATAAGTATACCATATATTGGCAGAAAAAGCAAATGACGAAACCGTTACGTTTCAATCGCGGGTATCTCTTGACTGGATCACGAGAACGGAGTATAATATAGGTTGATATTTTATAGATAAATGACCGATAGTCCGGGGATATCCGCGGCTGTCTTGATAAAGGATCGCATATGGAAGATAAACATCTGTCATTAAAGCATCGTTTTATATTCGGAGGGCTGGTAGCGGCGTTCTTCACCTCTACCCTGCTGGTTTTCGGGCCGCTGTCGCTGTATGTCAGCGGTAACGACGAAATGTGGTTCAGCTTCCGCTCGCTGCTCTCGCCCGTAACGCTTGTCGCGGTGATCGGGCTCGTCGTGATGACGCTGGTGCTCTCGCTGCCGCCGGGCGGTATTCACAAGATTCTGTGCTGTCTGGTATTCGGCATCACGCTGGGGTTGTATATCCAATGCGGCTTCTTCAATATCAGCTACGGCTCCGGCGTACTGGACGGCTCGCAGATCGCGTGGAAGGACTATACCACCTACGGCGCGATCGACTCGGCGATGTGGGCGGCGTGTCTGGCGATGCCGTTCGCGCTGTATATGGTCTTTAAGCGCTCATGGCGCAACATCCTGATGATCGCCGCCGTGTTCATCATCCTGTTGCAGGTCGGCAGTTTGTCCATAAAGCTGTATCAGAACCAGAACACCCTGAACAAGCTCAGCCACGAGGTCACGGTGGACGGTATGTATGACCTCTCCGAGGATGACAACACGCTGGTGTTCCTGCTCGGCTCGATGGACAAGTCATACTATGACAGCTACAAAAAAGCCCATCCCGAGGTCACCGAGACGCTCAAAGGCTTTACCGAATACGACAACGTGCTGGCGACCGGCTCGGATGCGCTGGTATCGGTGCCTGCGATGCTGACCGGCGACGTCTATAAAAAGGACGTCAAATACACCGAATATATCCGAAACGCGTGGAACACGAACAACGTCTTTGACGTATTACAGCGAAACAACACCGATACCCGTATCTACTCGGACGACAAATACTTCGGCAACGGTGCCGTGCGCAAGGTCGAGAACATCGCCGACCGCGCCCAGGACAGCGAGGCTTACTGGGTGATCGGCGGCACCATGTACCGCTATACCCTCTACAAATCGGTGCCGCACTATTTAAAGCAGCTGTTCTGGATGAGCCTGAACGACTACTCGAGCTTCAAGAGCAACCGCACCTATAACACCGACAACGACGACGGCTTCTTCTCAGACTTTGAGAAGCAGGGAGGCTTCCGCTATACCGATCGCTATCCCTCGGCTGTCCGCATCTATAATCTCAAGGGCGCCGAACGCCCCTATCGCCTGACCTCGACCGGCGAAAAGGATACCGACGGCACGACGCTGGAGGAACAGGTCGAGGGCGACTTCTGCTGTATCCTCAAAATGATCGACCATCTCAAGGAAAACGGCAAGTACGACAACGCGCGGATCATCATCACCGCCGACAACGGCGATACCGAATTCAGCCAGCGCCCGATGCTGCTGTATAAGGACAAGGGCGATACCAAGGCGTACCGCACCAGCAAGGCGCCTGTCTCGCTGTTTGATCTGCCGGCTACCCTCGCCTCAACGGTGACGGATGATTACAAGACCATCGGCTCCGGAAAGAGCTTTAAGGACGCCGAGGCTTCCGCGTGGAACCGCCGCCGCTTCTTCTACCGCAGCACCGGCTCCAACGCCGAATCGCGCATCGAGGAATACAAGACCAACTCCTCCGCGATCGGCGAAAAGGAGCTCAAGCTGATCAACAGCTTCTATCTCAACGGCGGCAAGGTCGATAATTATGTGCTGGGTACGGAGCTGACCTTCACCGAGGACGAGACCGCGGCGATGTACTGTCAGACCGGCTTCGGACACACCAACGGCTGGCGCACCATCATCAACGGCACGCCTGCGGTGATGGAGATCCCGATCGAGGATATCCCCGAGAACATCGAGGATCTGCACGCGTACTTCAACGTGCTGAACATCTATGAAGAGACCGCCTGTATCATCAGCGCCAACGGCGAAGAGGTCTACACCGGACGGCTGACCAACGACGCGCGCGTCAACGGTCTGAACTTCCTGATCCCCACCGACGTCATCGGCAGGGACAAGACGGTTCGCCTGACCTTCACCTTCCCGGAGCTGAACGGGAATACCGATATCATGGCGCTGACCTCCTTCAAAATCTATAAGCAGTAACCACCCACGCCAACGCGGAGGAAGGTCGTTTTCACTCACGCGGTCATTCCGACCACTTGCCACTTGCCACTAATAGCGTTACCGTGATCGAATGCGCAAGATCGAACGGAAGCGTTCTTGCCAGGCGGACGACCACTGGTCGTCCCTACAATTCCTACCGGTCACCGGCGACTTGCCGCTTGCCACTAATAATCGGTTGAGATTGCCACACCCCTAAAGGGGTTCGCAATGACGATTTGTATTCTAACCACTGACCACTGGCAACTTGCCACCGGTCACTACAAAAACACAGCGCCGTGAAACGGGAGAGCGAATCCTCCGAATCACGGCGCCTTTGTATTAAATGTATTATCTCTCGATCATCTGACCGCCCCATTCGACGGCGGTGAAGCCGGTTCTGTCGGGGGTTGTCAGCTCCTGAGCCGGGAGTTCGACCGCCTGATCAGAGCCGTACCATGTCATGAATACACGGATCACGCTGTCGGGCTGCGGCGTGATAGCCAGCGCCGCCGCGTCGGTATAGGCGTCGGTCTGGAAAGAGATCACGTTATACGGATTCCGCTGCATATACGGCACCCAGAACGCGGTGAAATCGGCGATCTCTTTCTCGCTGAGTCCCAATACGGCGAGCTTTTCGTTCAAAAAGTCTGCTGTATCCGCTCCCCTGACACAGAAGCCCTTGGTCAGATCATAGTCGGTGTTCAGCTTCGCCTCCCAGAAGAGGTAGGGATAGCTTGCGCCGTTTTGATCCGTCAGCGTACCGTCGGGAGAAGCGGTGACAGTCCAGCCGTCCTGATACTGCGGATAGGTATGCGTTAAGGCGCCGTCGAGCGTCAGCTGTACGTTCACCTCGGTCTCTTCCTCGGGATAGAGGTAGATAACCGGCTTGTAACACATGTTCGGATCGAGCTCATCATCCGACGGCTCGATCGACAGCAGGTTACATTCAAAGCCGTAGTTCCAGCGTGTCCATGAATCAGGCGTATCATAGGTGCGAATAAGCTCGATCTCACATTTCACATGGTCGCCGATACACCAGCCCTCACAAAGCGCAGCGTCGATCTTGTACCATTCAACGAGAGGCGCATAGGGCTCCGCATAAAAACAATCCTTGTAGATTTTGGTGATAATCACATCGGTAGTCCAAGTGACGCCGGGCTTTGACGGCTCCGCCGCGTTCTCATCAATCCAGAATTCCGGTTCATTGCCGATAAGCGTACTCACAGGCACACCGGTCAGCCACCGCTGGAAGCAGGTCACGTCCAGAACGGTCACATAGCCGTCCCCGTCAACGTCCGCGAGAATTTGCTCGAAGTGATAGGGAACCGGGATACTGGCCAGATCTCTTTGCAGCAGCGTAACGTCGTCGATTTCCGCCTCCCAGTCGCCGTTCAGATCGCCGATCATCGGCGGATAGGACACTGTTTCTTCTGCCTGCGCCGGCAGCGCGACCAGGCTCAGCAGGATGCCGAGCGCCAGCATAACGGATAAGGTTTTCTTCCACATATTCATTCCTCCTTAATACGGTCATACGAATCCTTCTTTTTTTCGGATTCGCATATACTAATTTTCGATAGAAAGCAGACAATGATGATCGAGGATTAGTATTATTGAAAATTAGTATAACCCTCTATTTGATATACAACTCAAAAGAGAAAAAGGTTCATTTTTTTGAAAAAAGTTTGAGGCTAAAATGACGATATGAAAGCGCCGTGAAACCGGGAGAGCGATCCTCCGGCTTCACGGCGCGTTTATTCAATCAACGTATGATACTCCGATCAGTCAGCCAGATGGCCGCCCTTGGTGATGACGTCGATGACTTCATCCACGTATTTCTCACAGATCTCGTCGGAGCCTGCCTCGACCATGACGCGGATCACGGGCTCGGTGCCGCTCTCGCGGACGAGGATACGACCGTCGTCGCCGAGCTCCTCGGCAACCTTCTTGACAGCCGCCTGGACGGCAGGATCGTTCTGCGCCTCGGGCTTGCTCTTCACGCGGACGTTCTTAAGCACCTGGGGATAGAACACGCAGGGAGCCGCCAGCTCGCTCATGGGCTTCTCCTTCGCCAGCATGACCTCCATCATCTTCAGGGAGGTCAGGATGCCGTCGCCGGTGGTGGCGTACTTGCTGAAGATGATATGACCGCTCTGCTCGCCGCCGATGCGGTTGCCGGTCTGAATCATGTTCTCATAGACGTACTTATCGCCGACCTTGGTCTTTTCATACTCGATGCCGACCTTGTCGAGCGCCTTGTACAAGCCGAAGTTCGACATGATCGTGGTGACGACCTTGTTATTCATCAGCTTGCCGCGCTCCTTCATATACAGACCGTAGACATACAGGATGTGGTCGCCGGTGACGACGTTGCCCTTTTCGTCTACACACAGGCAGCGGTCGGCGTCGCCGTCATAGGCAAAGCCGATATCCAGCCCTTTTTCGACAACGAACTTCTGTAAATGCTCGATATGGGTGGAGCCGCAGTCGGTGTTGATGTTATAGCCGTCGGGAGAATCGTTCATGACGTAGGTCTTGGCGCCCAGCGCGTTAAAGACCGACTTCGCGATCTGCCAGGCGGCGCCGTTGGCGACGTCCAGACCGACCTTGACGTTCTTGAAGCTGTATTTGCTCATCGAGATCAGATAACCGATATAGCGGTTGCGTCCCTCAACATAGTCAACGGTTCTGCCGATCATCTCGCGCTCGGCTACCGGGATGTCGATCTTGCCGTCGATATACTCTTCGACCTTGAGGAGGGTTTCTTCCTCCATCTTCTCGCCGTTGCCGTTGAGCACCTTGATGCCGTTGTCATAGAACGGGTTATGCGACGCGGAGATCATGATACCGCAGTCAAAATCGTCGATACGGGTGATGTAGGCGACCGAGGGGGTGGTGGTGACGTGCATGATATAGGCGTCGGCGCCGCTTGCCATCAGACCGGTACACAGCGCGTACTCGAACATATAGGAGGAGCGGCGGGTATCCTTACCGATCAGCACCTTTGCCTTCTTGCCCTGATTGGCACCGTAATACCAACCCAGAAAACGACCGATCTTGATCGCGTGATCGAAGGTCAGATCCTTATTGGCTTCACCGCGGAAGCCGTCTGTACCGAAATATTTTCCCATTGAAATTACCTCTTTTCTACGATATCGCCGCTGTTTTTGAAGATACAGTTCTCGGGAACCACACCGCGTACACAGGAGGTCGGATAGACGTTAGAGTGTCTGCCGACGACGGTACCGGGGTTGAGCACCGCGTTACAGCCGACCTCGACATAATCGCCGAGCATCGCGCCGAACTTCTTCACGCCGGTCTCGATGTTCTCGGTGCCGTTATGAACGACGACGAGCTGCTTGTCGGCTTTGACGTTCGAGGTGATGGAGCCGGCTCCCATATGGGAGAAGTAGCCGAGAATCGAATCGCCGACATAGTTATAATGCGGCGTCTGAACGTGGTCAAAGAGAATCACGTTCTTGAGCTCGGCGGAGTTGCCTACGACGCAGTCGGCGCCCACCAGCGCCGAGCCGCGGATAAACGCGCACTGACGCACCTCGGTGTTCGGGCCGATGATGCAGGGTGCGCCGAGATAAGCGGAGTCAAAGACCTTGGCGGTCTTATGTACCCAAACCTGAGGAGCGCGCTCCTCATAGTCGTCGCCGAGCGTCTCGCCCAGCGCGATGATCATATCCTTGATTCCCTTCAGCGCCTCCCACGGATAGGTGAACTGTGAAAGGTAATCCTTCGCCAGTGTATGGTCGAGATCATACAGATCCTTGATGGTATACATGCTTACAGTCTCTCCTTCTTTTCGATATCGAGGAAGTATTTGTAAGCGCCGACGGTCAGCTCGTCACAAGCCGCCTCGTCGCACGCGATGATCGCGCCGTTGTGCATTTGCAGCGCGGAGCAGGTCCACTTGTGGCTGAC
>CADBUN010000033.1 GCA_902797825.1 uncultured Ruminococcus sp.
ATACTAATCCTTAATAAAAACCTTTATCATCTATTGCGATAAATTCCGCATAGCTTTGTTGAGCTCCTTGATATACGACAGTATGCCTGCGTCACTCGCCTCGCTCTGCGAAATTTATCACTAATATCTGATTAAATCTTTTTATCGAGGATTAGTATTATCATATCCTGACCATCGGCAAATCGACAGAAAGGAGTTCCGAAGAATGATCTATCCGGGCGAGATAATCGACAACACCTATCAGGTGTGTAACGAGATCGGCGCCGGCGGAATGGGCGTCATCTATCTGGCGATTCATCTCAGGCTGAATAAATATGTCGTCCTAAAAAAGCTCAAAAACGCGAATGCGACGCTTTCTATGCTGCGTAACGAGGTCGATGTGCTCAAATCCCTGAGACATACCTATTTGCCCCAGGTTTATGATTTTATCGAGCACAACGGCGACCTGTATACCATCATCGACTATATCGAGGGATACGATCTGAAATATTATCTCGACCACGGGATCGAGGTCACGGAAAGTCAATTAATCAAATGGCTCAAGCAGTTGTGTGAGGTGCTGTCCTACCTGCACCGACATCAGCCGCGGATCCTGCATCTTGATATTAAGCCTGCCAACGTGATCATCCAGACGAACGGGGACGTTTGCTTAATTGACTTTGGTATTTCCATGCTCGGGAACGATCTCTTAAAGGGAATCAGCTATGATTACTCCTCTCCCGAACAGTATTATAACGCCTGTTGTATCGACGGGGGACAGTATGACGCCCTGGTCGAGCTGGATGAGCGTACCGATATCTACAGTCTCGGCGCGACCTTTTACGAGATGATCACGCGCCTCAAGCCCTCCTGTTTAGCTGCGCTGCAGCCCTGTCTCGAATGCGCGCAGATGCCTGTCAGCGAACCGCTGGCGAAAATTATTGATACCGCCGTATCCTATGACCGGGAGGGACGGTATGCCGACGCGCTGAAGCTGCACCGCGCGATTGACGGGATGTTCAAGCTCAGCCAAAAGTACAGGCAGTATCTTACGATTCAGATTGTTTGTTCGGCGGCTGCGTGCTTGTTGATTTTTCTTGGCTGTTATTTGATTTACAGCGGCATCAGTAATCAGCTGAAAAGCTCCTTCGAAGCGGATTACAACGCCTATCTTGCCGCGATGAACCGCTTCGATACCGAGACTGCCGTCACACAGGCGAAGAAGCTGATTAACGATGCGGGCTACCGGTCGATGATGGACGGCGATACAACGGCTGAGGTCTATCACGGACTAGGTGACGTCTATTATGAAAAGGGCGATTTTCAAAACGCCGCTGATTGTTACGAAAAAGCGGTTCAGTCAGTAACCGAATCGAAAAACGGCGATATTTATTATCGCGATTATGCAATTTCTCTGATTGCCCGGGAGCGTTATCAGGAGGCGAAGGAGGTGCTCGCGCAGCTCAGCGCGCGCTACCCCGATTCTCCTGCCGGGCACCTGATCTCCGCCCATCTGGCATTCCGTGAGGGCGACTTGCCCAAAGCCCGGGAGCTGGCGCAAACAGCGCTCGCTCAGGGCGGCGATTCGAATACGCGGTATACCGCCTACCTGCTGATCGGTGATATCGAAGCCGATGTAGGAGATTTAGACGCGGCGGCTGTGGCTTATCAAAAGGCGATCAGCGCAAGAGAGACGGCTTTGGCGCTCAGGAAACGCGGCTCTGTCCTGATGAAGCGCGGCGCTTTGGAGCATTTTTCATCATCCTATGACGAGGCGCTGGCGACCTATCGGACGATCTATGACGCTTATATGCCGACCGATGAGGACGTTTTCAACCTGGCGCAGTGTTATCTGCTGTGCTCCGATCCGAACGGCGCCAAAAAGTGTATCGAGGTTCTGGAGGACTATGTGAAGCGCGAGCCGGAAAGCTGTCGCTCCTATATCCTGCTGTCGATCGCGGCAGATTCCGTCGACGACAGCCGCGCCGCAGAGTATTGCCGCAAGGCGCACAGCCTCTATGTTCAAATGCCCGAAGAGGAACGCGCCGGGATTGATAAAGAAAGCATCCGTCAGATCAAGACGGTTTATAAACGATATTTGAAGGAGGAATGGTAATGATTGTGTTAGGCGTTGTGATCCTGTTGACCGGGATCATCGGTTTGATCGTTACTCAGATCGTCCTGCGAAAGAAGATTCGAGATTATAAGCGAAGTTGGGAGGCTCAGGATGAAGTGTATTAATTGCAGATGTGTGATTCCCGATACCTCTGATTACTGCGTCTATTGCGGTCACGTGGTAGAGAGAGGGGATGAACCTACCTTTCCCGTCCGCTATTCAGGGTATGAGACGGCGCCTGTCCAACCGCCGGTTTTTCACAGCCTCGCCGCTTATGACGATCCCAATCAGTATTATGGTATTCCGGAAGAAAACGACGGCTCCGACGCTTATGATACCTATTATGAATCCAATTATCCGGGTTACCGACCGGTGGATTATTCCGCTGTGAGCCAAAACGGTGTGCTGTCCCACCCCTCTTCCGGGGCGGGGCTGGATCTGACGACGCTGTTGTGGTGCTTTGCCGGGTTGGATTTTATCATCATTCTGCTGTTGTTGATTATTCTGTTGATGATGCTTTAGCGCTCCTGTCGCGGTGTATCCGCATCGCGATTGCGTATTCCGGCAGTCAGTCAAAGGCATTTCCGGCAATTTCAGAAGCGAGAGAGCTTTATCATTTGTCCAACGAGGGGAGTAGACATGAAAAAGAAACTATTATTGATCACGATACCGATTATCGCGTTGCTGTTGGTGGCGATCGGGGTATTGACCTATATCCTGCTGGCGACGCCGCAAACGAAGGGGATGTATCTCGAGCACGTCCGTACCGCCGAGCGGATGCTCCAAAACGGCGACGCGGATCAGGCGATCCTCTATTATAAGTCCGCGATCACCGAGGACGATTCGCACGAAGAACCGTATCTCGCGTTGGCGACGATCTATTATGAACAGAAAAACGATATCAAAATGGCGCTCGATATCCTGTTCGAGGGCTACGGCAAGGTTGGCTCTGTAGAGCTGTATAACGCGATCCAAAAGTATCTGGCGCTTTCGGATGCGGCAGGCAAGCCGCAGGAAACCGGACCTGCTGATACGGATCTGAAGAAGGGCGTCATCACCTCCTCCTACATCAATACCTTCTCCTCTTATACTTACCAGTCCTACAAGGATCATTATACCGTGGTATCCGAGCATAACTATTCGGATTCTTATACCGTTTCGTATACCCAGTTCAAAGCAGAATTTGAATACCGCAATTCCGATGAGCATCCTCATATCGTCGATCCTCAGACCGGCAAGCCGTATCCGAACTCCCGTCCGACCGCGATTCGGGTAAACGGCGTCGATACGCTGATCTCCGGCGTTTCCGAGGGCGTTACGGTCGATGATTTACGGGCTGCCGGCGCTCACGACCTATATGTGAATAATCCCGGCAACGGGTTTTCGACCAAGTATATTTCCTTTGTCTACGGTAACTGCAAGTGCTATGTCGAGTGTGACGATAACGGCGTCATCAAGAATGCTCAGGCGATGAATTATATCGTACCGCCGATGTCGCTTGATGTGACCAAGGCGACGCTTGCCGGCACCGTGGTGAACGCGGATAACAACAAGCTAATCAAGGACGTTACCTTGAATATCCGAAAGGGAAAAGGAAAGAAGACGGGCTTTGCCGAAAAGACCGTCGAGGCTGCCGACGGCGAGTTCAGCATCGAGCTTGATCCCGGCGATTATACCGTCGAGGCGATCGCGAACGGCTTCATCACCGATTACTACGACTGCTCGCTGCCCGAGGCAGGCGATACGGTGAACCAACAGTTCGTCATGTCGCCGAAGCTGCAGGAGAATCAGATGCGCTTTGTCGTTGAATGGACGAATACCCAGTATGACCTGTATATCCATATCAAGGGACGCTCCTCGACCGATGAGAACATCCAGTATTGGGAGTACGGCAGCTCGTCCGGCAATGTTTCACAGAACATCGGCGGCTTTGAGACCGGCTCGAAGAGCGGTTACCGCTATACCTCCGCCACCATCACTGATTCGCTCGGCAACTACGAATTCCACGTTCACGGCGGTAAGGATCAGTATTCCAAGGACGCCTTGTATAAGGCTAACGTTGTCGTCAAAATCTATAAGGATAACGATTCTTCGCCGACGGTCGTCGATCTTCCTGCTAATATACCGCTGAAATACTGGCAGGTATGCAGGGTACATGACGGTGAGATCACCATGATCGACTGATGACGTGTTAAGATTTCTATAATACCTGTTATAAGAAAAAGAAGCGGTCGCAGATGCGGCTGCTTCTTTTATACTGATTTCAAATAGTATCATATCGGGTTTACCCGATTCCTGGTCGGATGAAATAAGTATTACACCGGGTAGAAAAGCGATACGAATCAGCGCAATTTGTGATCCTGAGAATCAGCGCGGTGAAGTTGATTTATCCCCTTGTATATGATACAATAAAGCTATATTAATATCTGCTGAACAACTCAAAAACACAGAAATCATTTAACATTGTAACAGTTTTTGAATTGTTCAAGTGCAAGGTTTTTGAACATTTATGGGCAAAAGCCTTG
>CADBUN010000034.1 GCA_902797825.1 uncultured Ruminococcus sp.
CGTCGAAAAAGTATAGCCGTCATTGCGAGGCTCTTCAGAGCCGTGGCAATCCCCTTGTCGTTAATGGCTTAATCAGTGAGATTTTGCACCTCTTAGGGGGATTCCCACGTCGGGCTTAATCGCCCTCCTCGGAATGACATTGGATTTTTTACAGTCTGCAATATTCAATTCTTTTGAATATTAGCATGATATTTTTCTAAAATAACATCTTACTATTTTTTATGAGTCGATACCATTTGCAAAGGCTTTTCGGTGCACAAAAATTGGGCAAAATGATAAATCTGCCAAAAAAATCACCCTCTCCGACAAACGTCGAAGAAGGCGGTTATTGATAGGTTGACATCGTTTGAGGCGCGATGAATGGGAGGATGGCGGTGATTCATGAGGATTGGTCAAAGCTTGAGCCGAACTCCATCCCCAGCATACGGCTGCGAATGGTCAACAGCTTGCGGAAGGTTTCGGCGTAATCCTCGCGCATCCCGTTGTTGCACCAGTCCGCGATGATGCCGAAGCAGACGCATTTGTAATAGTCGATCAGGATTTCGCGCTCCTCCTCGTTGAAGTCGCTTACCGGCAGCGCGATCTCAAAGTATTCGGCGACGATCCGCCGCAGCACGTTCATCAGACAGCGCTCATAGATATCGCGGTGGGACGAATTGTAGATATGATTAGCGGCGCGGCGCATCTCCAAAACGTATTTCGCGCCGACATTCAGACATTCCTCCAGCGAGTCGATGGACGGATAGGCTTTCATCAGCTCCTCGGCTTTATCTGTCAGCAGCTCCTCTACCAGCGCCGGCAGATCGGCATAATGATAGTAAAAGGTGTTGCGCGAGATACCGCAGTCATCGGTGATATCCTTGATCGTGATGCGGTCGATCGGCTTGCTGTCCAACAGCTTGACAAAGGAATTCTGTATCGCTTTTTGAGTTAGTTTTGACATCATATGCTCCTATTTTTTGCTGATTCTATTGTACTCCTTTTTGCCGTCTTTTTCAATATGCGTTTTGGCGAAGAGCGTCTTATTTTTGAAAAAACGAATGATAATGTCAAAAGAGGATAAATATTCGTCGAAGGAATTGACAAACGGGCTTCCGCGCGATATCATGAAATGCAATCTCAACCGCTATCCCATCAATATTTCAAAAAACTGCCTGTTGTACCTGAGCCGTCGATGGCTCGGTACAGCAGGCAGTTTGATTGTGTGAACCTCAGTTTTCGCTTACAGCTATCATAGATTGTTCCGTATCGCTGTGTCGGACGATTCGGATGCGACTGCGATCAGTTGAACTGAGAATTGTAGATTTCGCTGTAGAGTCCGCCCAGCTCCATCAGGGAGTCGTGGTTGCCGGTCTCTACGATGTTGCCGTCCTTCATGACAAAGATCAAGTCGGCGTTCTTGATGGTAGAGAGTCTGTGCGCGATGACAAAGCTCGTTCTGCCGCTTGTCAAAGAATCCATCGCCTTCTGAATCAGGATCTCGGTTCGGGTATCGACGTTACTGGTCGCCTCGTCGAGGATCAGCATCGGCGCGTTCTCGGTCATGGCTCTCGCGATGGTGACGAGCTGCTTCTGACCGGCGGAGAGCGCGCTCTCCTTCCGGATCTCGGTATCAAGTCCCTGCGGCAGGGTAGAGACATAGTGGCTCAGGTTGGTCTCCTCCAGGATCTCCTGCAGCCTGTTTTCGTCAACATTCTTGAGGTTGTAGACGATGTTCTCCCTGAGCGTGCCGTTGATTACCCAGGTCTCCTGCAGGATCATGCCGAAGATTTGTCTGAGCTCCTGACGCGACATCTTCTTGATGGAGACGCCGTCAACCAGGATATCGCCGCTGGTGATCTCATAGAAGCGCATCAGCAGGTTGACCAGCGTGGTCTTGCCGGCGCCGGTGGGACCGATGATCGCGACCTTCATGCCGGGCTTGATCTTACCGGAGAAGTTGGTGATCGTCAGCTTCTTGGGATCGTAGCCGAAGCATACATCCTTGAATTCGACCTCGCCGCGGATGTGGTCGTGGTCGAGAAGCTGCTTCTTTTCGCCCTCATCGGGAAGCTCTTCCTGTTCGAGGAAGGTGAATACACGGTTGCAGGCGGCGTTACCGAGCTGGATGGTAGAGCTCGCCTGACCGATCTGCGCCAGAGGCTCCTGGAACAGCGAGACATAGACGATAAAGCCGGTGATAACGCCGATATCGGAGATGCTGCCGCTCGCAAAGAGCAGACCGGCTACGATCAGAACCGCCGCGTAGGTCAGGTAGGAGACGAACTGCATCGCAGGCTCGATCAGCGTACCGATCGCCTGAGATTTGTACAGGATGGTACCGAACAGATCGTTTTTCTCTCTGAATTCTTCGACCTTCTTCTCTTCGGCGTTGAACGCCTTGATGACGAGCTGACCGGAGTAGTTTTCTTCGACGGTCGCGTTGACCTCGCCGAGGAGCTTCTGGTTCTTGTCGAACAGCGGCAGCGCGAACTTAAAGGTCAGCGAGATGATGATGAGCATGATCGGCAGCGAGCATACGACGACAAGCGCCATCTGCCAGCAGGCGATGAACATCGCGACAAATACGCCGACCAGCATCACGCCGGACTGTACCAGCATACCGACAGAGTTCTGCAGGGAGGTGCTGAGGATATCGACGTCGTTGGTGATGACCGAGAGGATATCACCGGTCTGTGTGGTATCAAAGTAATCCAAGGGCATATTGTTGATCTTGGCGGTGATCTGCTTTCTCAAATCCTTGGAGAATCTTTGGATGATGGTGTTGAGGATAAAGCCGGAGATAAAGCCCGACAGGAACGCGATGCCGACATACGCGACGAGCGTCAGCGCATCGTGCGTGACGTTGTCCATGTTGATCACGAAATTACCGGCTACCGCTTCTTTACCGACCGGCGAGATCTCGTTCGTCAGGTTGCGGATCATACCCGGTGTCAGGATGGTGAAGATGACCGAGGTGATCAGCAGGACGATCGAGATGATGAACGGGGTATAGTAATGACGGAAGGCTTTGACCAGGCTGCCCAGCTTATTCTTTTCTTTCGCAGGAGTGTTTACGTTGGTACTCATAATCCTAACTCCTCCTTACTAAGCTGTGATAACGCGATCTCCTGATAAACAGGACAATTTCTGACCAGGTCATCGTGCTTGCCGATGCCGACCATCTTACCGTTATCCAGCACGACGATCTGGTCTGCGTCCATGATGGTACCGACGCGCTGTGCGATGATGACTCTCGTGGTACCGGGGAGTTGTTCGGCGATACGGCTTCTGACGGTTTTATCCGTCCGATAGTCGAGCGCCGAGAAGGAGTCGTCGAAGATCAGGATCTCGGGCTTGGTCGCGACCGCTCTCGCGATACAGAGTCGCTGCTTTTGACCGCCGGAGAAGTTCGAGCCGCCCTGAGCGACGGGAGATTCATACTCGTTTCGCTTCTGCATGACGAAGTCGTCGGCGTCTGCGATCTTTGCCGCCCATCTGACGTCCTCGAGCGTCATCTCGGGATCCTTGAAGGCGATATTTTCCTTGATATTGCCCTTGAAGAGGAAGCCTCTCTGGGGCGCGTAGCCGATGAGGTCTCTCAGATCCTTCTGGAGGACGTTCTTGACGTTGACGCCGTTGACGAGGACTTCGCCGCGCGTACAGTCAGCCATACGCGGGATCATGTTGATGATCGTGGATTTACCGCTGCCGGTAGCGCCGATGAACGCGATCGTCTCGCCCTGCTTGACCTTGAAGCTGATATCGGAGACAGCCTCTTTATCGGAGCCGGGATAAGCGAAGCCGACGTTCCTGAACTCGATCGTGCCGCCGCTCTTTAAGGCGACGGGATTCTCGGGATCCAGCACGGAGACCTCGTGGGTGATGACCTCGTTGATACGGGTTGCGCTGACGGAGGCTCTCGGCCAGATGACGATCAGCGTGACCATCAGGACAAAGGACATGATGATCTGGCTTGCCAGCATGACGAAGGCGTTCGTCGCGCTGAAGGCTTGGGAAGCGGCTTCCATATTCATGCCGTTAAGTACATAGGCGCTTGCCCATAGGATGGACAGGGACAAGCCCGACATGACCATCATGACAAGCGGCGTAAAGACAGACATTACCCTGCCGGCGAAGATCTGAACCTTGGTGAAGGCGGCGTTGACCTTCTCGAACTTATTTTCCTGATAGGCTTCGGCGTTAAACGCCCTGACAACTCTCACGCCGGTCAGGTTCTCTCGGGAAGCGACGTTGAGCGCGTCGGTCAGCTTCTGGATGATCTTGTACTTCGGCGTCAACATCATCAGCAGAAGTACAACAGCGACGACGAGGATCACCAGCCAGACGGCGGTGACGATCGTCAGCGAGGTGTTGGCATATTGCATCAGCAGGATGACGGACCACACCATGACCACAGGCGCTAAGAACGCGGTCTTTAAGAAGGTGAGCCACGCGAGATGGACATTCTGCATATCGTTGGTGGTTCGGGTGATTAAGGATTCGGTAGAGAACGAAGCGAAGTCCGAGATCGCGAACTCGTTGACGCGCTCATACATTCTCTGCCTGATACCGGTGACGGTGCTGCTGGCGGTCGCGCTGGCTACGAAGCGGATAATCACCTCGATCGCCGCCATCATAATCGCGCATATGACCATATACAGACCGTACCACCAGATCTCGGCTACACCTTTTTCCCGGCTGGTCTGTACAGCGCCGGTCAGCAGGCTGATGTAGCTGACAATTTGCATCATGAAGAAAACCTCGCCCAGCGTCAGCACAAAAATCGCGCCCACTGATACCCAGTTCTTAGCCTTCATGTTTTTGAAGAGTAATTTGAACATGACATCCCCTCTTTATACTAATCCTAAATAAAAACCTTTATCATCTATTGCGATAAATTCCGCATAGCTTTGTTGAGCTCCTTGACATACGACAGTATGCC
>CADBUN010000035.1 GCA_902797825.1 uncultured Ruminococcus sp.
CTGCTGGCGCCTGTCAAGACTGACAACGCAGTTATGCGGAATTCTCCGCAATAGATATTAAAGTGTTTTATTGCTACTTAGTATTAATGATTGATTTGCCAATCCTTAATATCCTTGACCTCATGATACATCCGCATATAGCTGTCATGTCGGGATTTTGGGATCAAGCCGTCTTTAACAGCGTCCAGCACCCTGCACCCTTGCTCACAAACATGATTGCACGAATTGAATTTACAGGTACCGAAATACGTTTCAAACTCCGGAAAAGCGAATTTCAGTTCATCCTTACGAATCAACTCAAAGCGTTCGATATCAACGGTAGAGAATCCGGGCGTATCGGCAATATATCCGCCGTGCTTTTTGAAAAGCTCCACGGTACGGGTGGTATGTCTGCCTCTGCCGAGCTTATCGCTGATTTCCCCGGTTTTTAACGCAAGCTCCGGAAACAGAGCATTGAGAAGCGTGCTCTTCCCTACTCCCGAATTACCGCAAAAGGCGGTCACCTTATCCTGAAGCTGTGCCTTGATCTCATCCAGACCGCATTGATCGACTGACGAAAACGAAAAGGCAGGAATATGCACCCGACGATAGATATCGACCAGATGATCAACAGGCGCCAGATCGCTCTTTGAGAAAACCACGATCGGCGTGATCTCCTTACTGACGGCGGCAGCGGTCATCTTGTCAATCAGATACAGATTGACCTCCGGCTCTTTTACGGAGCTGATGATCATGAGATTATCCAAATTAGCGAGAGCAGGGCGCACCAGCGCATTGCGGCGTTCGTGAATGGCGTCAATGGAACAGTAACCGTCATCCGGCACGGAGATATCGACCGTATCGCCGACCAGCGGAGAGGTCCCGCGCTTGCGGAACACGCCGCGCGCTTTACATTCATAGATGGCTTCGGCGGCCTCTACATAATAGAAGCCGCCTGTGATTTTAATAATAATACCGGTTTTTTGATTCATACTTACTCTTCTGAGGCTTCTACCGAAGCTTCGGTCTGTTGGTCCTCCTGGGAGGAAGCCGCTTCGGTTACGGGAGCCTCGGTAGGCGCTTGTGTAAATGTATAGGAATTAACCAGATCAATATTGTTATCGTCGTAATTCACCTTGTATTCACGATACTTTTCGTCATTCAACAGGATCACGATATTCGCGTCATCCTTAACCTTGACGTTGATCGTATAATACGGACTGTAGGCAGGGATGACCGTCTTGCTGTTTTCAGAATCTACCGCACCGTCTACCAGCACCGTCAGCTTAACGTCAGTGGTAACGGTAGCCGGAAGATCAACCTCCAGATTCACGGTCTTTTCGGTCTTTTTGCCCTTGGAGCATACGACGACAATCTTATAGTCAGAGGGAACCTCACTGCCCTGCAGGGGATTCTGGCGTACCACTTCATCCTTTCCGGCGTCGATTCTCTCATCATACTCGACCGAATAGGAGGTAAAGCCCGCTTCCTTTAAGGCAGCAACCGCTTCCTCGGCGGTATAGCCCTTGATAGCAGGAACCTTAAGCTGTTCCTTTGTGATGCCCTTAGAGACATAGACATAGACGGTAGAGCCGATCCTGACCTCAGTACCGGTCGGAGGATAGACAGCGTCCACCTTCATCGCGGTCTGTTCGCTTTCGACATACAGTACCTTCGGAACGAGATTCGCGCTCTCGATACGGTGGATAATCTCTTCGCTGCCAAGCGAACCGCTGATATACGGAACCGTCACGTTGGTATCGGCAGAGTTGACGATCAGCTCGATCGTAGAGCCTTCCTTCATCTTTTTGGAACCGCCGGCAGGATTCTGCTGGATAATAGAATCCACGGCGATATCGTCGCTGTAACGGCTGACATAAGTGAAAACAAACTGTCCGTTATTCTTCGCGTTTGCCTCGCTGAGCGTCATACCGACAAAATTCGGAACCTCAACCTCTTTCGGCTGAGAAGAAATATAACCCTGATAGGCAGCAAAACCGCCAAATACCACCAAGGAAATCAGCGCGGCAATGATAATGCCCTTGATTGCGGAAAGCGCGGGGCTGCGAACAGGCACCGCTTCATCATAATAAGCGTCCTCTTCTTCCTTGACGGGATCCTCATACTGTGGCTTTTCCTTTTGCTTCTTAACAGGCTCGGAGGCAGACGCCTTCGATTCGGCAAATTGATAATGGAAGAGAATCGACGGATTCAGGCGAAAACGCTCGATATCGCTGAGCATCTCGACGGCAGAATGATAACGGTCATCCGGATTCTTCTGCATCGCCTTCATGGTGATCTCTTCGAGTCCTTCGGGGATATCTGGATTAATCTCACGCGGACGCTTCGGCTTTGCCTGAAGCTGCATCAGCGCGACAGATACGGCAGAATCACCGTCAAACGGCAATTTACCGGTGAGCATTTCATACATCATGACGCCGACGGAATAAATATCCGTCTTACCGTCTGTCTTTTCACCTCGTGCCTGCTCCGGCGCGATATAATGCACCGAGCCGATCGCCTGTTCGGTCATGGTACGGGTTGCGTTGGATGAAAAGCGCGCAATACCGAAATCCGTCACCTTGATGGTTCCGTCCTGAAGCAGCATGATGTTATGCGGCTTGATATCGCGATGAACAATACCGTTCTCATGAGCATGCTGCAGCGCCTTGAGGATTTGTGTTGTCAGATGCACGGTCTCTTTCCATTCGAGAACGCCCTGCATATCAATATATTCCTTTAGGGTAATACCGTCGATATATTCCATCACGATATACTGGATCATATCGCCGAAGCTGACGTCATAAACACGGACGATATTAGGATGATTCAGAACGGCGATCGCTTTGCTTTCATTCTTAAAGCGGCGAATAAAATCTTCATTATCCAGGAATTCATCCTTTAATATCTTGATCGCGACCTCACGCGCATCAATCGTATCATAGCAGTGATAAACATTTGCCATACCGCCTACGCCGATCAGTTCACGTATTTCGTATCTGCCGTCCAGTTTTTTGCCGGTATATTTATCCATTTGAATCACTCCTTAATCAGTAGATGATCGTGACGGTAATATTATCATGACCGCCGTGTCGCTTCGCGATTTCTACCAAGGTATCTATTATCAGCTCGCCCTCGTGTTCCTGAGCGGTACGTACCATATCCGCCTTGCTGACAAAGTTAGACAAGCCGTCGGAGCAGATGAGAAGGATATCGCCCTCGTTAAACTCCGCTTCAATATAGTCGATATGTACCTCATGCGTCACACCGAGCGCACGGGTAATCAGGTTCTTGTTCGGGTGCTTCATCGCTTGATCCGGCGTCAGCTCGCCGCGGCGAACCATCTCCTGTACCAGCGAATGATCCTCGGTGATTTGCAGGATTTTTCCGTCGCGGATCGAATAGGTGCGGCTGTCACCGACATGAACGACATGAGCAACCTCACCCCGTACAAAGACGAGATCGCAGGTGGTACCCATTCCGGCAAGGTCGGGATCCTCCATCGCCATCTTATAGACAGACAGATTCGCGCCGTCCACAGCGGAGATCAGCAGCTCCGGCAAGTCCTCATCCGGCATATCGTCCCGATACTCGCGGTTCAAATACTCGGTGATATAGTTGACAGCGGTTGAGGAAGCGGTCTTACCACCCTGAGCGCCGCCCATGCCGTCGCAAACGACTGCCCAAACGCAGTCCGAGGAGATGACAGAATATGCGGAGCTGTCCTGGTTTTCCTTACGAACAAGTCCGATATCGGTTTTTGAAAAAACTTTCATGTCATTCATCCCCTTTCATAAAATTTCTTTTGAGCTGTCCGCACGAAGCGTCGATATCAGAGCCGAGCGTGCGGCGTACCGTCGCGTTAATCCCATAAGCGGACAGAATATTAACAAAGGCTTGCTGCCTTTTTATCGAGCTTTTTCGGTAACCGGCGCCGGTCACGTTATTGACCGGAATCAGGTTGACATGGCACAAAAGACCTTTCAACAGACCGGCGAGCTGTCGCGCTGTCTCATCGGAGTCGTTCTCCGCGTCAATCAGCGCGTATTCGAAGGTCACGCGGCGATTGGTCTTTTTGATATAATATCGAACAGCCTCCATCAGCTGAGCGATCGGATAACGCCGGTTCACGGGCATCGTGCGTGAACGCGCTTCGTCCGTCGGCGCATGAAGCGATACGGACAGTCCGCACTGCAGCCCCAGATCGGCAAAGTCCCTGATACGAGGAACAATGCCGCAGGTAGAGATGGTGATATGCCGCATACCGATATGAAGCGAATCTTCGGAAGAAACGAGCTTCAAAAAGCGGATCACATGATCATAATTATCAAACGGTTCGCCCATCCCCATTAACACGACGTTGGAGATACGCTCGCCGCAGTCTATCTCAGCGGAACGAATCTGAGCAATCATCTCAGAAGCTGTCAGCGAACGGGAAAAACCGCTTTTGCCGGTGGCGCAGAAGGTACAGCCCATCTTACATCCAACCTGTGAAGAAATACAGATCGTTTTTCCGTGATGATAATGCATCAAAACGCCTTCTACGTATTCGCCGTCATATAATCGAAAGAGATACTTGACGGTATCATCAAGCTTAGAGCGCTGTACGCGAACGATGTCGGCGCAGGCAAGATAGGCGTTTTCCTTCAAAAAGCTCCTGAGCTTTTGCGGCAGATTCGTCATGTCATCGAAGTCGCCGGCATCCTGCTTCAGCCAGCTGAGCACCTGCTTTGAGCGGAATTTTTCAAAACCGTTTTCGGTGAGGTAATCGGTCAGCTCAGCCAGATTCATAGATTTGATATCCGTCATGGAGCGGTCCTCCTGAGCTTTGCGATAAAGAAGCCGTCTGTATCATAAACGCCGGGAAAGAGCGTCAGGCAATATGGCTCTTCTTCCGTCAGATGTTCGATCCCGTCAGGTAAATTGAGATCAACGCCGCAAAAATCCGGATGCTCCGCCAAGAAGCGGCGAATAACAGCGTGATTCTCATCCTGTCGAAGCGTACAGGTGGAGTAAACCAAGGTGCCGTTGAGCAGCAATTGGTTGGCACTCATACACAATATACTGTATTGCAAGTTTGTTAAGTTGTCAATATTTGTGTCTGTTTTGTAACGAATTTCGGGTTTTCGACGAAGAATCCCCCACCCCGAGCACGGCACATCACACAAAATGCGCTGACATACGGGAAGCTTATCCGATGACGCGGCGTCGCGTAATGAGGGTTTCATGATGGTGACGCCCAGTCGTGCGGCGTTTTCCTGCATCAGTTTGAGCTTATGCTCATGGATATCATAGGAGAAAATCTCTCCCCTGTTCTTCATCCGAATGGCAGAATACAAAGATTTTCCACCCGGTGCAGCGCAAACATCGGCGATTCGCTCACCGGGCTGGGCGCCGAGCAATTCGGCACATAGCTGAGACGCGGCATCCTCTACGAAAAAGTGTCCCTTTTGAAACTGCGGGATTTTCTCCAAACTGCCGGTATGGCTCAGGAAGAGCGTGTGATCCAGAAAAGTACATTCCTTCACGGCTATTCCTTGCTCTGATAATGCAGCGATCAGGGTTTCTTGATCGGTTTTCAGGGTATTGACGCGCACGGTAAGGGGCGGTCTGCCGAGAATTCCCTGTAGAATTCGCTCTGTCAGCGGTTCGCCGTATGCTTGAAGAAGCTCGCTGACGATCGTATCGGGACACGAGTACATCACGCTGAGATACCGCAGGGTATCCTGACGGTCAGGTATTGTATAGCGATTATCCGCGCGTACCAAATTACGCAGAACCGCGTTGACAAAGCCGGCGCTTTTATAAAGCCTCAGCCTTTTGCACAGCTTGACGCTCTCGTTCACCGCGGCGCTGTCGGGCACCTTATCCATATAGATCAGCTGATAGACGCCCAAGTACAGGACGATCAGCGTTTTTGCTTCGATCTTTTTGATACGAATGGAAGAATACTGACGGATGATATATTCAAGCGTCAGCTTACGTTCCAAAACGCCGTAGACCAGCGCGGACAGAAAGGATACGTCAACGCCGCCGAGGTGTTCCTCTCGCACAGCGTTGTTGATCGCTATGGCAGAATACGCGTCCTCGTGAAGAACGCGGTACAGCACCTTATGCGCAATGGTTCTGATATCTGCCATAGTCTAATTCCTTTATTTCAAATCAATTCATATTCATCCTTGACAAGATTCTTTCACGTCAAGAAAGGTTCGGTAGTTTATTTCCTGCGATTGGCAATAAACAACAGCCTCACCAGCTGCATGATCGAGGTAGCGGCAGCCGCTACATACGTCATCGCGGCAGCGGAGAGCACCTTCTTTGCGCCCTCATATTCGGATTCATCGAGCATATTGGTCGATTTGATCGTCTCGAGCGCACGGGATGAAGCGTTGAACTCAACCGGCAGGGTAACCAGCGTAAACAGTACCGAAGCCGAGAACAGAATGATACCGATCGTAATGACAAAGTTAAACTGCACCGGGAGCAGCATACCGATAATCAATACAATCCAGCTCAGCTTGGAGCCGATATTGGCAACCGGGACAATCGCCGAACGAATCTTATTCGGCAAGTAGCCCTCCGCGTGTTGAACGGCATGACCGGCCTCATGACAGGCAACGCCCACCGCTGCGACAGAAGTCGCGTTATACACGGATTCGGAAAGGCGGATTACGTTGGTACGCGGATCAAAATGGTCGGTCAGCTGACCGCCGACAGGCTCGATGCGGACGCCGGTAACGCCGTGCGCCTTCAAAACCTGCTGAGCCGCCTGTGCACCGGTCATGCGGCGTGAATTCATCACCGCGGAATACTTGCTGAAATTCGACTTGACCATCGCGTTACAAATCAGCGAAAGGATCAGACAGGGCAGCATAAAAACGAGATAGGTCCAGTCGTAATATAACAATCCGAAACCACGCATATTAATCACCTAAACTTTCTTTTATTTTGAGAGGATGTCCGATCAAAAAAGTCTTTGCGTCCATCCGTTTCTTTCCTTCTAACTGTAATTCTTCAATAACCACAGAGCCCTTTCCGCAGGCGACCGTCAGCGGCTCCGTGCGGATAACGGTACCGGCTTCTCCGCGGGCTGTACAGGGTGTGGTTCGATATATCTTAAGCTTTTTACCGTGCAGGGAGGTTTGCGCGATCGGCCAGCTATACAGCCCTCTGACAAGGTTATGCACTTCTTCCGCCGGTTTATGCCAATTAATCACAGCAATCTCTTTACTGAGCATCGGCGCATGAGTCGCCAGCGCTTCATCCTGCTTTTCGGCGGTCAGCTCACCCTTTTCGAGACGCTCCAGCGCCTCTGTGATCATCCTGCCGCCTAAGTCGGATAGCTTCAAGAACATACTCTCGGCGGTATCGTCAAGCGCGATCGGGATCGCCTTTTGATACAGCATATCGCCCGTATCGACGCCCTGAGCCATCTGCATGATCGTCACGCCGGTTTCTTTCTCACCGTTGATGACAGCCCACTGGATCGGCGCGGAGCCGCGGTATTTCGGCAGCAGGGAGCCGTGGACATTGATACAGCCGTAGCGGGGGAAATCCAACATTTCCTTCGGCAGAATCTTCCCGTAGGCAGCGACCACGATACAATCGGGACGGATATTCCTGATGATCTCCATCGCCTCGCCGTCGCGCAGCGTCTGCGGCTGATACACGGTCAGCCCGTGTTCCAGAGCGCAAACCTTTACCTCCGGCGGCGTCATGACCTGCTTTCTGCCGCGCGGCTTATCGGGCTGGGTAAATACCGCCGCGATCTCATGACCGGCGTCGATCAGCTTTTCCAGACAAGGCACCGCAAAATCAGGCGTACCCATAAAAATCAATTTCATATCAATCTTCTTCTCTTAACTCTTTTAACTCTTCTTCGGTGAGCATCCGCTCTACCTTGGTCTTGAACAAGATGCCGTCAAGATGATCGAACTCGTGACACATCGCCTGCGCGAGCAGGTCATCGCCCTCCAGCTCGAAGAACTCTCCGTGACGATCCTGAAATCGCGCCTTCACGTGCGCCGGGCGTTTGATGATACCGAATTCACCGGGGCAGCTCAGGCAGCCCTCCTGCACCTCTTGTTCACCGTCCGCTTCGATGATTTCGGGATTGATGAACTCGAGCGGACCGTCTCCGACATCAATCACGCAGATACGGCGCATGATACCGACCTGCGGCGCGGCAAGCCCTACGCCGCCGGAATCAGCCAGCGTCTCGACGATATCATCGACCAGATCCCATAGTCTTTGATCAAATTTTTCAACAGGGCGACACTTCTTCAAAAGTATCGGATCGCCCTCCTTCACGATATTACGCAGTGCCATCGTGTTTCACTCCTAAATTTTTATCCATAGGGGCTTTCGCCCCATCTCAGTCATTTACAAGGATAACGGATCCATATCCGCATAAACCGTTATCCCGTTGTATTCCCGTACCGACGAAAACGCCGTCAGCATATGCCCGAGCATCTCGCGGAAGCGGTTATCATTACGACATTTCAAAATCAGCTTATATCTGTATTTATTACTCACCTTGAATACCGCCGCCGGTGAAGGACCTAAAACCCTGAGCGGCATATCGGTATACGCAGCTTTCAGCCTGTCTGTCATCATCTTGGTAAACGTAAACGCCGCCTGTTCGGTCAAACGGGCGTTTTCGCCCACAAAGCCAACCAGACAGATACCGGCAAACGGCGGATACAGCATCGCCCGTCTTATCGCGATCTCCGCTTCGTAAAACGCGTCGTAGTCCTGTCGCGCCGCTAACGTGATAATCGGATTCTCCGGGGTAAAGGATTGGATAATAGCCCTGCCCTTATCCTTTCCCCTGCCGGAGCGTCCAACAACCTGCGTCAACAGCGAGAAGGTGTTCTCAAAGCTTCGGTAATCATCGTGATACAGCATATGATCGGCGTTTAAGACGCCGACTAAGGTAACATTCGGAAAATCAAGCCCCTTCGCGACCATCTGGGTTCCGACCAGGATATCATATTCACCATTCGCAAAAGCGGTCAGCTTCTTTTCGTGCGAAGAGCGCGTCATCGTCGTATCGGTATCCATCCTGAGGATCCGTGCCTGCGGAAAGATCTCGGCGATCTCAACCTCGGCGCGCTGGGTACCGGTGCCGCTGAGTCTGAGACTGAAGCTGCCGCAGGTCGGGCACTTCGTCACATACGGCACCGAATAGCCGCAGTAATGACACATCAGCCGATTATTTGCGCTGTGATAGGTCAGCGAAATCGAACAGTTCGGACAGGTCAACGGTTCACGGCAGGCATTACAGGTCACATAAGAATTGTAGCCGCGACGATTCAACAGCAGGATACTCTGCTTGCCGGTATTCAGATTCTCTTCTATATTCTCCAGAAGAATATTAGAGAAGGCGCCGGTATTCCCGCGCGCAACCTCCTCGTTCATATCGGCAATTACCACGTCGGGCAAGGTCGCAGTACCATAGCGCTTTGTCAAGGTTTGCTTATGATACCTGCCCTCATTGGCGTAATAATAAGTTTCGACACTCGGGGTTGCCGAAGAAAATAATAACAGCGCATGGTGATAGGAACAGCGGAATTTCGCCAACTCTTTCGCGTTGAAGCGCGGCTTCGACTCGGATTTATACGTATGCTCCTGTTCCTCGTCCATGATGATCAATCCAAGGTTTTGGAAGGGTGCAAACACCGCCGAGCGCGTGCCGACCGCGATTTTGGCGATTCCGCGGCTGACGCGCTTATACTCGTCGAGTCTCTCCCCCAGCGACAGCGCGCTGTGAAATACCGCGACCTTATCGCCGAAATGCGCGCGAAATATCGCGATCATCTGCGGCGTCAAAGCGATCTCGGGTACCATTACGATTACGTCCTTGCCGTCCCCGGCGGCACGTTCAATCAGCTTGAAGAATACCGAGGTTTTTCCGGAGCCGGTGATACCATACAGCAGCGATACCTCAGCCTGATCGGAAGCGTACAGCATACTCAGCTCGTCAAAAGCCTTTTGCTGTTCATCGGTCAGCACGATCTCGCGCTTTGCGTATACCGAGGATTTCGGTATACGGAACACCTCGTCGTCAAAATAGGCGGCGATCCCTTTGCGGACAAGCGCATCGGGTACGGAGGTCGTCACGCCGGTATAATAACAAATCTCTTTGACGGAAGCGGCGCCGACCGTTGACAGCAATTCGACGACGCTTTCCTGCTTTGCGCTGAGCTTCATCCCCTGCAAGAGGGCTTCGGCATCCTCATTCAGGCGCATCATTCGAATCGTCTTATCTCCGACTCGTCGCATAGCGGTATCGTTCTTCACCAACACACCTTCGGCTTCCATCTTATCAAGAACCGAAGCGTCGGCATACCCGAGCTCTTGCAGCAGCGTATGCTTTTCAACGTGATTGTTCTTTGCTCGAATCAGGCTCACGATCCTGCGCCACTCATCCGAAAGATCATAGAAACGGTCGCCCAGTTCACTGTTTACCGCATATTCCAGCGTTAACCGATAGTTGATCCCGGCAGGAAGCATCGTCTTGACCGCGTCGTAATAAGTACAAAAGCAGTGATTCTTCATAAAGCCGCACAACCGAAGCATTTCATCATTCAGTACGGGCTCCGTATCCAACAGCTCAGCAACGGATTTCAGTTCATCCGATTCTTCCACGTCGACAGACAGGACGATCCCCTGACGCTTCGAATTGCCCCTGCCAAAGGGCACCGCGACGCGGCAGCCCGGCTGTACCGCCATCCCCTCCGGGATGCGATAGCTGAACGCGTGGTCAAAATGATAGATCGCGTTTTCGACAGCGACACGGGCAACCTGATCGGTCATCAGGCTTCTTCGTCCTCTTCGAGGATATTATATTTATGATTCTTAAAATCTTCGATTGCAAGGAGAACGGGCTTTTCGTCAGTGATGATGCCCTCCTCCTTGAACTCGTTCGCAATTTCTCTGGCACGCTTTGCAACGCCGATTACCAGCGCGTAGCGGCTTTCCTTACCGGTCAACATATCATCTAATGATGCTCTTTTCATGATCGTTACTCCTTTATTGATATAGTCATGTGGGTTAAGCGTTCGCTTTTCGGTCGGCAATGATCGACAGCACCTCATCGGCGGCTCTGTCAATATCATCATTGACGACAACATAATCAAACAGGCTGCTGCTCTGCAACTCCTGCTCGGCGGTTTTCAGCCGTTCGGCGATGACCTCATCGGTCTCGGTGCCTCTGCCGCGCAGCCGCGCCTGCAGCTCCTCGAACGACGGCGGCGCGATAAAGATCGTCACACATTCGGGATAGGCTTTCTTAACCTGTAAAAAGCCCTTGACCTCGATCTCCAGAATCACATCCAAGCCCTCGTCCAGCATACGGAAAACCGCTTCCTTCGGCGTGCCGTACTTGTTGCCGACATACTCGGCGTGTTCGAGAAAGCCGTCCTCGTCGATCAGACGGTCAAAATCCTCTCGGCTGACAAAGAAGTATTCTCTGCCGTGCTGTTCGCCTTCGCGCGGTTCACGCGTCGTAGCAGAAACCGACAGGCGAAGATTCGGATTCTTCTCTAACAGTTTTTTCATAATAGTGCCCTTCCCGACGCCGGAAGCGCCGGTATAGACAATCAATAATCCTTTATTCTTCATGTGACTCCTCCATTCTGGCAGCGATCGTCTCGGTGGTAAGCGCCGACAGCACAATATACTCGCTGTCGGTGATAATGACCGCCTTGCATTTTCGCCCGTAGGTCGCGTCGATCAGGGTGGAAGCCGCCTTGCTCATCTGTACAACACGCTTGATCGGCGCAGAATCGGGGCTGACAACGGATACGATCTTACTGATATTCACCACGTTGCCGAAGCCGATATTAACAAAACGCATAATCCCCTCCGCAATTATTCGATATTCTGAACCTGTTCGCGGATTTTCTCGATCTCGCCCTTGATATCCACAACCTTATGCGCGAGCGCCGAGTCATTCACCTTGGAGCCGATGGTATTCGCCTCACGGTTCATCTCCTGAACGATAAAATCAAGCTTTCTGCCGACCGGTTCGCCGGATGCAAGGAATCGTTTCATCTGGTCAAAATGGGAGCGCAGGCGGACAGTCTCTTCGTCCACCGCCACCTTATCGGCAAAGATCGCCGCCTCAGTCAGGATTCGCTGGTCGTCAATGTTGGCGCTCTGCAGCACTTCGCTGAGCTTCTGGTACAAACGCTCGCGATATTCCTGCACGGTAATCGGCGAACGCTCTTCGATCTCGCCAACGATACGGATGATGGTTTCGGCGCGAGACAGGATATCCGACTTGAGCTTTTCCCCCTCGGCTTGTCTCATGGACAAAAAGCGTTCGAGCGCGGCGTCCACAGCCACCTTGACGTCGGCAAATACTGCTTCTTCATCCGCGGGCGGTCTGGTGATCTGGAAGATATCGTTGAAGCGCGAAAGCGTAGAAACGCTGATATCATCATGAATCTGATAATCATCCACGAGCCCACGCATCGCCTTGATATAACCGGACGCCAGCGGTTTATTCACCTCAACCTCAACAGAATCATCGTTGTTCTCGGTGATCGATACATACATATCTACTTTGCCGCGGCTGATTCTTTCGCCAACATATTTCTTGAGCCTATCCTCTAAAAAGCTGTAGCCACGGCTCGTGCGGCAGGAGAATTCGAAATAGCGGTGATTCACGCTTTTCATCTCTACAATGATATCGCGGCTTCCGACAGAAAGCTCCGCCCTGCCGAAGCCGGTCATAGACATTACCATCAGGATTCCTCCTTTTCTCATCTATATTCAGTATATCACTCACCCGAAAAATGTAAAGGGATTGGTTACAAAGTTGTAACAACTATTTTCAAAAATATTGAAATATGCTATATTTAATTGGTTAAATAAAATTAAAGGGATGATAAACCATGTCAGGACATAATAAATGGAGCACCATTAAACAAAAAAAGGGTAAGAATGACGCGGCAAGAGCGAAGGTGTTTACTAAGATCGGCAGAGAGCTGATGGTAGCGATCCGCGACGGCGGCAGCGCCGATCCGAACGTCAACTCTAAGCTCAGAGATTGTATCGCGAAAGCAAAAGCAGCGAATGTGCCGAACGACAACATCGAGCGCATCATCAAAAAAGCGCAGGGCGGTGAAGCAGCTGACTATGAGGCTGTCACCTACGAGGGCTACGGTCCCAGCGGCGTCGCGGTTATCGTAGAAGCCTTGACCGACAACCGTAACCGTACCGCCGGTGAAGTCAGACATTACTTCGATAAATTCGGCGGTAACATGGGTACTCCCGGCTGCGTCGGCTTCATGTTCGAGAAGAAGGGCGTCTTAATTATCGACCGTGAGGATCTCGAGAAGGATGAAGATACCGTGATGGAGGCTGCGCTGGAAGCAGGCGCCGCTGACTTTGAGGCGGATGAAGATATCTTCACCATCTATACCGAGCCTGAAGATCTGAGCGCTGTACGCGACGATCTGCAGGAAAAGGGCTACGAATTCGCTTCTGCAGAGGTTGAGCAGGTTCCCTCCACCTATACCAAGATCGACGATCCCGATGTGAAGGTTCAGATGCAGAAAATGCTTGATATGTTCGAGGATAACGACGATATCCAGAACGTGTGGCATAACTGGGAGGATGCTGAATAAGATCGGCTGTCAAGCTTCCCTGAAACTGAATGATGGTTGAAAATGGCTGTTCACAAACGTGAGCAGCCTTATTCTTTGTCCGTATTCAATTGTAATAAAAAATCCTCGAATTCTTCTTTCGAAAACAGCGCGTTGATCGCGCTGAGCATGGCGTTCGCGGTCAGATAGCGCGGTAAGCCGAGAGCGGACAGCACCCTCTCCCTGTTTTGAGCGGCATTCTCGGTACCGCTCATACCGTAATCGTAGAAATCTGTTTTGGTGATTGAAGTATCAACAGATTCTTTGGTTTTTCCGGAGCCATCCGATAATCCGGAATCGGCATGATCCGGTTCATTTTCTAATGTTCGATCCTCTTCGAGATGGGCGCCGCTTTGCCTGATCGCCTGTATGAGAGCTTCACGGTCGATCCCCTCGACGCCGAGAATCCCTTCCTTCGACGTTTCGCTCTTGCGTTTTTCCTTCCCTTCGATCGTCGGGATATACGCGTGCAACAGCTTTTCCCGGGGCACGATCCCGCGCAGAAAGTTGCGGATGACAAATCCGGCGGAATCGACATCCGTCATTACCAAAATACCGCGGCGATTCGCAACCGCTCGAATCAACGCCTGTTTTTCTTTATCCTTAAATACACGGAACCCGCCCGTCTCGATGATCGGACTCGCGATACATTCGCTGAGCTTGATCTTATCATACCGACCTTCGACGATGATGGTTTCACGTAACCGGAGCTTGTCAATCATCGTCATGCTCCCTTGCGATCAGCGAAAGGCGGCTGACAAGACGTTCGATTTCGATGCGTTCCTCTACCGTTTCCGTCACCATACGCGTTTGAAGCGTAAGCAGCTCGTCGATGCTGCGGCGCAGGGAACCGGTGCTGACGGATCGAATCTGACGCGACAGCTTATCAAGCACCCACGCGCGTTTTTTATACCCGAAGTCCTCGGCAGTCACGGCGCTTTGCTTCCCGGCTTCGGCGCCGATCCGCGCCCGGTAAGCGTCCACATAAGCGCCCGACAGTACCGTACAGATATACACGCCGCTGACCTGTTGATAAAAGAGCGCCGCGATTGAAGAAAGCGCCTGATCGGTCTTGCCCTCCACGATCAAACCGAAAAGATCATAGACGCTCGCCTCAGCGGTTTTTGACACCAACAGCTCGACCATCTCCGGCGTTATCTCGGCGCCGTCCGCATAAGCCGTCAGCTTTTTCATCTCGGCATTCAGACGATTCAGATCTTCACCGGCGTTCATAATCAGCCGGTGAGCTGTCAGCTCGCTCATCGAACAGCCTCCTGCCTTCGCCCACTTACACAGATCACGTTCGAGCGCAAGACCGGTACGATGGCCAAGCTCAATACAAATGCCGTTTTTGTCGATATAAGAGATCAGCTTCTTCATCTGCGCCTTCGCTGTCTTTGCGGTCAGCTCCAGCGTGGGCATCGCAAAGATCATGACTGTCTGACCGGAAGCGTTCTGAACGATTTTCATCAGATCGTTGAAGTCATCCTTGCGCAGCTTATCAACATCCAAGTCGTTGATCCGCACGAGGTTCCATTCGCTCATGAAAGGGATCATATCGACACATACCGCTATTTCAGACAGATCGGACTCGTTATCGAATACGTGATAATTAAATTCGTTCAAGTCGCCGCCGGAAATCTTTTTCTCTATCAGCTCGACGGATCGCTTGACCAGCATCTTTTCTTCCCCGAAGCAAAGATACAGATGAGAGAATTGTCCGCTGTTCAAATGCTTTTTCAATTCGCTTTCTTTTACCATAATTCACCTCAACCAACAGCGCACATCGTGCCCTGCGGTAAATAACACTTCTTGATAACAGGCTTCAAGAAGCTTTGCCGTTCTCAAAGCGAGATCGCTGTCATCACTGATAATCAGTTTCTGACAGCGAAGCCTTTCCATCCCGACCTTCGCTCTTGACAAAAGGATGATATCGGCGCTTCTTTCGTTTTCCGGGATATCTTCTATCTCACACGCATCGGAAATGATCAGGATCGTCTTGCCGTATGCCTTGATATACGGCACAGGCGTATGATTCCGTACCGTAACCTTCATCATCACATCGTCATCCAGGATGAAATCGGTATCACGGTTAAAGGCTGCGATGCTTTCGTCCTCGTCCTCGGCATCGTGTTTATCATACAGCAAAAGCTTTGAAATTGCAAATTCATCTCCGCGATACATTCGATTGTGTTTCAAATTCTTTTCATCAAAGCACAAGGCAGTCTCGGCGCTGTTGTACCGATCAGACAGCTTGTCCCATACCTGATACAGCTCCTTTGACCTTGCATCCATCCGCAGTAAATGCAGTTTACCGCCGCAGTTGAGCGCGGCGCAGATGCCGTCACCGCAGGAGTAAACCTCCAGCATCGCAACCTGTGTTTGCAGGATCGTATAGGTCAGACCGCCCGCTAACAGAATCACGACGGAGCACAACGCCGCCGGCAGCAGATAACGATAATGATTGCAATAAAGAATGACCGCTCCGCCAAGCAGCATACTGAAAATGAGCCAGATATAGAAGTACAGCTCGCTGACATGGATATAAGCAAACGGCAGTGAGCTTAATCCGTTTACGATGAACAGGACGAGCTTACATAGCCACATCAACGGAAAAGCCAGCAGGATGATCAAAGGCTTAAACCAGAAGAACAGACAGATTACAAAGGACAGTATCAGGATCAGATAAATCTCCCAGTACAGCAAAACCGAAGAGAATAAGCTCACCGTCGAGAAGCCGTGAAATACAAACACCGAGATCGGAAATACCAGGATATTCGCAGCGAGACAAACCGACAGCATCATGGCAAAGGTATTCCACAGCTTACAAAAGAACAGCCGAGGCGTCGGGGGCGTCAAGGTCCCCTTCTTTGTCTTTTCTTTCTTGATAAGGGTGATCAAGCGCTCTTTCATCTTGCGCATTCTCGCGACCGGATGAAACCGCGGAATAGTGCCGTAAGTACCCTTGACGCAAAGCTTTCTCGCGATCGGTCCTGCCCACATCAGGATAGAGAGCGTGGCATAATACGACAGGATCAGGCTGATATCACCGGCGCCGTACGGCGTCACAATAAACGGTAAAACGATTCCGGCGATACCGAGATGATTCGGCGCATACGGAATCCGATACACCGTCCGACTCAGGATCAAAAGCGCAATCATGATCCCCGACCTCAGTACCGACGGCTGGAAGCCGGTGATCGCCGCATACAGCAGAACAACCGAAATCATCACAAAGAATCGTATCCAGCGATGCAATCTTTGCAGCATAAACATGACCAAAGAACAAATGACGGCAAAATGCATCCCGGAGACAACAATAAAATAGGAAGCGCCAGCTCTGCGAAAGCCGTCTTTCACCTCGGTATCCAGCACATATTTATCGCCGATCAGGATCGCCCTGCATAATGCGGCGCAATCCGACGGCAAAACAGCTTCGAGCGTTCGGCGCATGAACCGGCGGATTTGGATCGCGTGATAATACAGGGAATGCGAAGCGGCAGGCTCGACCGTTATCTCCGTCTCGAAGCTGTCTGCTGTCAACAAATAACCTTTTGCGCGATAATAGCGATTCTCGGTGATATGGAGATCGGAAGTAAAGACGATGGTGTCGTCCGGTTCAGCGTCAAGGGGATAAAGCGTTTTCAGCAGAAGCCTCCTGCTCACCTTCTCGCCGTCGATCTCAGTCGTGTTCAGCCGATAATAATATTTGGAATAGGCTTGGTATTCTTCCTCCGCTAACACGGCGCGCACCGTATGCGCCGATTCCCCATAGCTGTTCTCCGTCGGTTCTACAAACAGCGTTGTATAACTGAGGTTGACTACACAGGCAACCATCGCGGCAATCGCCATCGCTGGGATAAAAATCGTCTTTCTGATTTTTCTGATACAGAAAAATAAAATCGCAGCAAATAAAGCAATTCCGCCGAGAATTAGGACAACACCGCGCGACAGATAAAAAGCGGCTGCCAGCACAGAAAAGTAGGTTATACCGATCTGTGCCAACAACCGCTTCATCATTCTACCTCGAATTCATTATTTGGGAAATACAGGTAATTTTTCCAGGAATATAATATCATCACGATCAGCAGCGTCACCCTCCGCGAGGACAGCCGCCTTTCCGACGATCTCTCCGCCGGCTTTATTGACCAGCGCTTCAAGAGCCTTCAGGCTCTCGCCGGTTGAGATTACATCGTCTACAATCAAAACCCGCTTGCCCCTCATCTCGTCTGCGTCATCGCTGCCGAGATAGAGCGTTTGACGGCTCAGCGTAGTGATAGACTGCACATGAACGCTGATGGGATCGGGCATATAGACCTTCACACCCTTGCGCGCGATGATATATTTACCGCAGCCCTGACGCGCCATTTCATAACAAAGCGGTATCCCCTTTGCCTCGGCTGTGATACAAATATCATGTTCGGGAACAATCTTCAACAGCTCCGCGGCGCTTTTTTCGGTGATCTCGACATCACCGAACATAATAAACGCGGCGATATCCAGATGCTCGTCTACCTCGCACAGCGGAAGCTCACGCTCACACCCTGCGATCATCATTTTATAAGTATTTGCCATTTTTACCCTTCCTTATTCTAATCAGTGCTTATGCCATATCAACCTTGAGCTTTTTACCGCCCAGCAGATGAAAATGAATATGCATCACGGTCTGTCCTCCGTCCTCGCCGCAGTTATTGACGACGCGATAACCGTTCTCAAGTCCCAGTTCCTTGGCAACAACGGGGATTTTGGAGAAGATATGACCTACGATATCACAGTTGCTTTCGTTGATGGCATTGGCACAGCAATAATGCTCCTTCGGGATGAAGAGAACATGAACCGGCGCCATCGGATTCAGGTCGTGGATCGCGATAATACGATCATCCTCATACACCTTATTGGACGGAATCTCACCCGCGGCGATCTTGCAGAAAATACAATCAGACATAGTTTACCTCCCTGACAATTGAACAGTATATGACACAAATAGCAAAGCTACAGCATTATTCTATCTCTTACAGCGAGAATAGTCAAGTATCAATCCTCCGGTAAGGACAGGTCACAGGACTTGATCATATCACGCAGCGTTTTGGCGGAATCTCTTAGCTTCTTCATCTCTTCCTCGCTCAGTGAGAAGGGGATCTCACTCTCGATACCGTTCTTGCCGACGATCACGGGGATCGAAAGAGCCACATCGTTCAGACCGAAGCGCCCGTGCTGGATCGAAGATACCGGCAAGATACTCTTTTCATCCCGGACGATCGCCTCACAAATTCGCTTGGCAGACATGGCGATACCATAGTAGGTAGCGCGCTTCTTGCTGATGATATCATAAGCGGCATTCTTGACCTCTTCCGCGATATTATCCTTTGCGGCGTCATGATCATGGAAGAAGCCGCGCATCTCACAGAAGCGGCTGATCTCAACGCCGGAGACATTCGCGCTGCTCCATGCGGCAAATTCACTGTCGCCATGCTCGCCGATGATGAACGCATGGATCGAACGCGGATCAACGCCGAGATGCTCGCTGAGATTAAAGCGCAGACGCGCAGAATCCAACACCGTACCCGAACCGAACACGCGGTTATCCGGCAGTCCGGAAAGCTCTCTTGCCGCATAGGTCAGGACGTCCACGGGATTAGCGACGATCAGCAGGATCCCCTTAAAATTGCGTTTTGCGATCTCGGGGATGATCGACTTGAAGATACCGACGTTCTTTTTGATCAGGTCAAGCCGCGTCTCGCCGGGCTTTTGAGCCGCTCCGGCAGTTACGATAATAATCGCGCTGTCGGCGATATCGTCATAATCGCCGGCATGAATATCACAGGGCGTCGAGAACGGTACACCGTGAGATATATCAAGCGCTTCGCCCTCCGCCTTGGCACGGTCGGCGTCCAGCATAACGATCTCGGAGAATAAACCGCTCTGCATCAGCGCAAACGCAGTAGACGATCCGACAAATCCACATCCGACAATCGCCGCCTTTCGAGTATTTACAGCCATACATTGACAACTCCTTTTGCAGTATCCGGGCAAAAGTAAATATAACCCGGCTCACACATTTTAATATTTGTATTGTTTACTTCTTTATGATAACATAATCCGATAAAATTGCAACCGGTAAAAAGGGATTTTTTGGCTTTAATATTCTCTGAACGAATGATAATGATCATAAATACAAATTCATCACTTTAATTCTTTAAATTCTCTTGACTTTAAAGCGTTGAAGTGTTAAGATAAAAGCACTGTGAAACGAAACACCAAAATACCCCTTCAAGGCAAAAGATTCGGAAGGTAATTATGATCATTGATTTTCATACACACGTCTATCCCGAGAAGCTCGCCGAAAAAACAATTAAGGCGCTCGGAGATATCGCTGACGTTACGCCTCATACAGACGGAACGCTCAACGGACTGATGGAAAGTATGCGCCGGGCAGGCGTTGATAAGAGCGTGATTCTCCCGGTAAATACACGCGCCGGACAGTTTGACAGCATTACGAAATTTGCCAAACACATTAATGATACTTATGACAATCTGATCTCCTTCGGCGGCATTCATCCCGATGATGAAGCGCCGCAGGAAAAGCTGCAATATCTGAAGGATAACGGCTTCAAGGGGATCAAGCTTCATCCCGATTATACCGAAACCTTTATTGATGACGAGCGGTATATTCGTATTGTATCGGCGGCAAAGAAGCTCGGGCTCTTGGTGATTACTCACGCCGGCAAGGATCCTGCCTACAGTACCATCCACTGTCCGCCCGACAAGGGAATTAAAATGCTTAACGCTGTCAATCAGCGTGTCCCCGGTGAGACGCCGTTTTTCATCTTCGCGCATTTAGGCGGCAACCGCCTGCTCAGCGATGTTGAAACATATCTGGTCGGACAGAACTGCTATATCGACATCAGCTGTTCCTTCCGCGATATCGGCTCCTTCAGCACTTCATCCGACGAAGATATCGTAAGGGTAATCAAGCATCACGGCGCTGACAAGATCCTGTTCGCGACAGACAGCCCGTGGAACGGTCAAAAGGAATATGTCGGACGCTTCAAAGCGCTCGAAGGCTTATCCGATACCGAAAAAGAAATGATCCTCGGTACAAACGCGGAGAAGTTATTATTTCCGTGACAATACATCAATAAAGCACATCATACCCTGTGAGGGTTTAAGGAGATAGAAACTATGGATATGTTTATCAAAATCGCTTTCTTGGTGATCTTCTTCGCCATCATGATCGGCGTAGGCATCTACTGCAGAAAGCAAAGTACAGACGTCAACGGCTTTGTCCTCGGTAACCGTTCTGTCGGTCCGTGGCTGACTGCCTTTGCGTTCGGTACCTCGTACTTTTCGGCGGTTATCTTTGTCGGCTATGCCGGACAGTTCGGCTGGAAGTTCGGTATGGCTTCTACCTGGATCGGTCTGGGCAATGCCTTCATCGGCTCATTGCTCGCATGGAATGTACTGGGCAGACGTACCCGCGTCATGACACAGCACCTGGACACGGCGACCATGCCCGACTTCTTTATGAAGCGTTATGATAGTAAAGCGCTGAAAATCGCCGCGGCGATCATCATCTTCATCTTCCTGATCCCCTATACCGCGTCACTGTATAACGGTCTGTCAAGACTGTTCGAGATGGCGTTCGGTATCCCCTATGCTTATTGCGTCATCGCGATGGCGGTTCTGACCGGTATCTACGTCGTTATCGGCGGCTATATGGCAACCGCGATCAACGACTTTATCCAGGGTATCATCATGATCTTCGGTATCGTGGCGGTAATCTGGGCGGTTCTGAAAGTTAACGGTGGTTTAGGCTCCACCATGACGCTGCTGTCTAAGATTCAGGCAGAAGGCACCGAGATGCAGGGAGCTTTCACCTCCTTCTTCGGCCCCGATATCTTCGGGCTGATCGGCGTTGTAATCCTGACCTCTCTGGGTACCTGGGGACTGCCCCAGATGGTACAGAAATTCTATGCCATCAAGTCTGAGAAATCTATCAGCACCGGTACCATCGTATCGACCGTTTTCGCGATCATCGTCGCAGGCGGCTGTTACTTCCTCGGCGGCTTCGGTCGTCTCTTCGGCGAAGCGGGCGCTGACGGCAAACCCATCGGCGGCTTTGACTCGGTTGTACCGACCATGCTCGAGAATCTCTCACCCGTTCTGATCGGTATTGTCGTTATTCTGGTATTGTCCGCTTCCATGAGCACGCTGTCGAGCCTCGTGCTGACCTCCAGCTCTGTGCTGACCATCGACTTCATTGATCCCGTATTCTTCAAGAAAAAAGAACTCAGCGAGAAGAAAAAGGTACTGATCATGCGTATCTTTATCGTATTCTTTATCGCGCTGTCTGCTGTGATCGCCATCATTCAGGCAAGCTCTCCCGTCATGTTCATCTCTCAGATGATGGGCGTTTCCTGGGGTGCTCTGGCAGGCGCCTTCCTCGCGCCGTTCATGTACGGTCTGTATATGAAGCGCGTCCCGAAAATCGCGGTCTGGATCAACTACATCTTAGGCGTAGGCATCTCCCTTGCCTCTTTCATCTGTAACATGGCAGGCGTAAAATTCAGCAATCCGGTACTAACCTACTTCCAGTCCCCGATCAATGCCGGTATGGCGGCGATGCTGATCGGTATCATCATCACCCCGATCATTGCCTGTATCGCCCCGTCTAAGGATAAGGAACGCGTCGAAAAAATCTTTGAATGCTACAAAAAGACGCACACTGTTTCATCTAAGCACTCGATCGATGAGTCATAAGCTTCCATATTCATTCCATCAGCATACAATATTTCGACAAACAAATACAAAAGGAGTCTATCGGCTATTGCCTTTAGACTTCTTTTGCGCTATAATAATAATGTATGTACGCGTGAATCCGATATTTGAAGGCGTACAGAAAATGAAAAGAGGAAATGAATCATGATTTTTCAGAAGGACATTGAAACTCTACCGAGAAAAGAAATCGAAGCGATTCAGCTCGAACGCCTGAAATGGGTGGTCAAATACTGTTACGATCACGTACCGCTCTATCATCAGCGCTTGACCGAATGCGGTGTACTCGACGGCTCTAAGATCAAGGAGCTGTCCGACATCCGATATATCCCCTTCACCACCAAGGATGATTTCAGAGACAACTATCCCTTCGGGCTGATGGCTGCCGATATGAAGGACATCGTGCGTATCCACGCCTCCTCCGGTACGACCGGCAAGCCCACCACCGGCGTATACACCAAGGAAGATCTCGATATCTGGTCCGACTGTGTCGCGCGTGTTGCCTGCGCCGGCGGCGTAACGCCCGATGATATCATCCAGATCAGCTTTGGCTACGGCTTATTTACCGGCGCTCTCGGACTGCATTACGGTATGGAGAAGCTCGGCGCGACTGTCATCCCTGCCTCCTCCGGCAATACCCAAAAGCAGCTGATGATGCTGCGCGACTGGGGCGTTACCGGTATGGTAGCGACGCCTTCCTATGCGCTGTATCTCTCTGAAGCGATGAAGGAAGCAGGTTATCCGCTGTCTGACTACAGCCTGCGACTGGGCATTCTCGGATCGGAGCCTTGTACCGTATCCATGCGCGATCAGATCGAGCGCAACTTCAATATCCGCGTATCGGATAACTACGGCATGACAGAGCTCGGCGGTCCCGGTGTTTCCGGCGACTGTGAAGCGAGAGACGGTATGCACTTTGCCGAGGATCACTTCCTGCCCGAAATCATCAACACCGATACCGGCGAACCGCTGGGCGAAGGCGAGGTCGGCGAGCTGGTCGTCACCACCCTGACGCGCAAGGGTATGCCTGTTCTCAGATACCGCACCAAGGATATCACCAAGCTGGATTATCAGCCCTGCTCCTGCGGCAGAACCCATTGCAGAATGTCAAAGACCATGGGCAGAACCGACGATATGCTCATCATCAAGGGCGTCAACGTCTTCCCCACCCAGATCGAGAACATCCTGATCAACATCCCTGATATCGCGCCGCATTATATGCTGTATATCACGCGTCAGAACTATCGCGACAGCCTGGAGATCAAGGTCGAGGTCATCAACGAAGGACTGCTTGATAATTATCAGAAGCTCGACGGACTGAAAAAGCGTATCGAAGCGAAATTACAGTCGATCCTCGGCTTGAGAACCAAGGTAACCTTGGTAGCGCCTAAAACCCTGGAGAGATTCCAGGGCAAAGCGAAGCGCATCGTTGACCTGCGCAACGCATAAGCCTCTGTTGAAACAGAAGCTGTCTGAGGAACAAGCGTGGTTCCCATGACGATTTGCACAACACCTTTAGAAAGGCAGACGATAAAATGAAAGAATTATTGATCGGTAACGCCGCGGTCGCACGCGGCTTATACGAAGCCGGCTGTGCTGTGATCTCCAGTTATCCGGGGACTCCCAGCACGGAGATTACCGAAAGCTTCGCGAAATATGACGACGTCTACTGCGAATGGGCGCCGAATGAAAAGGTCGCGATGGAATCAGCCTTCGGCGCTTCCCTGCGCGGCAAGCGTTCTGCGTGCTGTATGAAGCACGTCGGCTTGAATGTTGCGGCTGATCCGCTGTTTACCATGTCCTATACCGGCGTCAACGCAGGTCTCGTCATCTGTGTTGCAGACGATCCCGGTATGCATAGCTCTCAGAACGAGCAGGACTCCCGACACTATGCGATCGCGTCCAAGGTCCCGATGCTCGAGCCTTCCGACAGCCAGGAGGCGCTGGATTACGCAAAGCTCGCCTATGAGATTTCGGAGCAGTTCGATACCCCGGTTCTCTTCAAAATGTGTACCCGTGTCGCTCATTCGCAGAGCATCGTCGAAACAGGCGAACGCACCGAGATCACCAAGGAGTATACCAAGAATCCGCAGAAATATATTATGACGCCCGGTAACGCGATTCGCCGTCATCCGTTTGTCGAGGAGCGCACCAAGAAGCTGACAGAATACGCTGAGACCTCTCCCCTTAACCGGATCGAGGAAGGAGACGGCAGCCGTGACTTCGGCATCATCACCTCCTCTACTTCCTATCAGTATGTCAAAGAAGCCTTCGGCGATTCCGTAGCTGTCCTTAAACTGGGCATGATCAATCCGCTGCCCGTAAAGCTGATCAAGGACTTTGCCGCCAAGGTCGGCAAGGTATATGTGATCGAGGAGCTCGATCCGATTGTCGAAACCCACTGTAAGAACATCGGCGTCGATGTCATCGGCAAGGATCAATTCTCTATCCTCGGCGAATTCAGCCAAAAGAGCATTGAGCAGGCATTTGATATGCCCGATAAAGCGGTATTCGGACTGGATACCGATATCCCGGTACGTCCCCCGATGATGTGCTCCGGCTGTCCTCACAGGGGTATGTACTATGTGCTGGCAAAGAACAAGATCACCGTCCTCGGCGATATCGGCTGTTATACCCTAGGCGCCGCACCGCCCCTGAACGCGCTGGATATGACGCTGTGCATGGGCGCTTCTGTCTCCGGTATCCACGGCTACAACAAAGCCGGCGGAGAAGAAACCGAAGGTAAAACCGTCTGCGTGATCGGTGACTCGACCTTCATGCACTCCGGCGTTACCGGACTGATTAATATCGCATACAACCAGAGTAATTCTACCGTTATTATTCTTGATAACTCCATCACCGGTATGACCGGTCATCAGCAGAATCCGACCACCGGTTACTCCATCAAGGGCGATCCTGCCGGTAAGGTCGATCTCGAGGCGCTGTGTCACAGCATCGGCATCAACTCGGTACGCGTAGTCGATCCGTATAACCTTGAGGAATGTGAGAAAGTGGTCAAAGAGGAGCTTGCGAAGAACGAGCCCTCTGTTATCATCTCACGCCGTCCCTGCGTGCTGTTAAAATATGTGAAGCCCAAAAAGCCGCTGTGGGTGAATCCCGATACTTGCCGCGGCTGTAAAAAGTGTATGAAGTTCGGCTGTCCGTCCATCTCCTTCCGCGACGGTCATGCTGTTGTCGATACTACCCTTTGCGTCGGATGCGGCGTATGCGCTCAGCTCTGCCCCTTTGACGCTTTTGAAAGCGAGGTGCCTGAAAATGACTAAGAACATCATGATTGTCGGCGTAGGCGGACAGGGCTCTCTTTTGGCTTCCAAGCTGCTCGGCAGACTGCTCGTAGACGAGGGCTATGACGTAAAGGTCAGCGAGGTACACGGTATGAGCCAGCGCGGCGGCTCCGTCGTCACCTATGTTCGCTTTGGCGAAAAGGTCTACTCCCCTATTATCGAAGACGGCGAGGCGGATTTCATCGTATCCTTTGAGAAGATCGAAGCGGCGCGCTATGTACAAAACCTCAAAAAGGACGGTACGATTATCGTTAACACCCAGCAGATCGATCCGATGCCGGTCATCATCGGCGCGGCAACCTATCCCGAGGACATTATCACCGAGATGAAGGATAAGGGGATCCACGTGGACGATATCGACGCGCTGAAGCTGGCGAATGAAGCCGGCTCCTCCAAGGCGTGTAATATTGTCCTGATGGGCAGGCTGGCAAAACACTTCGATATGCCGAAGGAAACGTGGCTCGCAGCCATTGAAAAATGCGTAAAACCGCAGTTTGTTGAAATCAACAAAAGGGCGTTTGATTTGGGATATAACTGCTGATAGCATATTCTCTTAATAAAGAGGTGTCAAGCCAGTTCAAGTATATGAAATAAACGACAGAAAGGATGAAGCCCCATGCAGAAGAAATTTTACCAGCCTGAAGCGGAAACCATGCCGGTCAACGAGATCAAAAAGCTGCAGGAATACAAGCTGATCCGTCAGGTGCGCTATGTGTACGAGAATGTGGAATACTACCGCAACCTGATGGATGAAAAAGGCATTAAGCCGGAGGATATCACTTGTCTTGAGGATATCAGCAAGCTTCCGTTCCTGAGCAAGAACGATCTGAGAGAAGCCTATCCCTACGGTATGCTTGCAACCGATCTCAAAAACTGCGTTCGTATTCACTCTACCTCCGGCACCACCGGTAAGCGTGTCGTCGCGTTCTACACACAGAACGACGTCGATATGTGGGAGGATTGCTGTGCCAGAGCAATTGTTGCTGCGGGCGGCGATAAGGGCGACGTGGTACAGGTCGCTTACGGCTACGGTCTGTTCACCGGCGGCGCCGGTCTGCATGGCGGTTCACATAAGGTCGGATGTCTGACACTTCCGATGAGCAGCGGCAACACCAACCGCCAGATTCAGTTTATGACTGATTTGAACGCGACCATTCTCTGCTGCACGCCCTCCTACGCCGCCTATATCGGTGAAAGCTTAAAGGAAAAAGGGTATCAACCGGAGGACAATAAGCTTAAAGCCGGTATCTTCGGCGCAGAACCCTGGACAGAAGAAATGCGTCACGATATCGAGAAAAGCCTCGGCATCAAGGCATATGATATCTATGGTCTGACCGAATCAAGCGGTCCCGGCGTTGCGTTTGAATGCTGCGAACAGAACGGTATGCACATCAACGAGGATCACTTCTATGCCGAGATTATTGATCCGGATACCGGCGAGGTACTTCCCGAAGGGAGTAAGGGTGAGCTGGTATTCACCTCTCTCGACAAAGAAGCCTTCCCGCTCATTCGTTATCGCACCCGTGATATCACCATTCTCTCCCGTGAGAAATGCTCCTGCGGCAGAACCTTCATTAGAATGAAAAAGCCGATGGGCAGATCGGACGATATGATGATTATCCGCGGCGTCAACGTCTTCCCGAGTCAGATCGAGGCGGTTCTCTTGAACCTTGGTTATGCGCCCAACTATCAGATTCTCGTCGATCGCGTCAATAACACCGACACCTTCGAGATTCACGTAGAAATGCTGCCGGAGGACTTCTCGGATACCCCCAAGCACATCACCAAGAAAGAGAAGAAGATTCAGGCTGCGATGAAAGAAATGCTCGGCATCAACCCGACGATCCGATTGGTTGCACCGAAATCAATCGCACGCAGTGAAGGAAAAGCCGTCAGAGTCATTGATAACCGTAAAAAAATAGGAATTAATACTTAAGCCGGCTAATCATTAAAAAAGCTCACAGCAAGCGCAGAATTATCTGTACTTGAATGAATCATAAAAGGAGTAAAACTATGGCAATTAAACAGTTATCTATTTTTGTAGAAAACCGTGAAGGCACCCTCGTGACCGTCACTGATACAATCGCCAAGGCGGGCGTCGATATCCGCGCAATGAGCGTCGCCGATACCAACGATTTTGGTATCTTCCGCTTAATCGTTACCGATATCGCCAAGGCAAAACAGGCGTTAGATGCCGCGAATGCTTTTGTCTCTATCACCGAGGTTGTTGCGGTAGCATTAGAGGATAAGCCGGGCTCGCTGGCTCAGGTCGTCAAAATCCTTGCCGATAACAACATCAACATCGAGTATATGTATGCCTTCATCACCGTATCCAAGCAGTTTGCCTATGTCGTGCTGCGCGTTGAGGATAATGTCGTCACAGAGAAAATCCTCTCCGAAAACGGCGTTAAGCTCGTTACCGAAGAAGATATGGCAAAGCTGTAATCATCCAACAGCAAGACAACTGTACGATCCCGATAAAAGGTTTAGCCCGTCTGAATTTCAGACGGGCTTTTCGATTAGTTTAAATCGTAGGTAAAGTTCTTTGAGTAATAGTATAAAATTACAGCGTTTTGATATAGCTATCTATATCAAAAGGATCGAGAGGTGTATCCTTCTTCAAATACAAAGGATGATGCGGATGACCTTTTTTTGAGATTTTACCGGCAGAATACCACTTAGCCCGATGTGTAACACCGAGGTTGATCATTGAACGAACGCAGTCGGGAAGATATGTTCGCTTTTCGATGATATTCCCCCACGCCGCCCAGATAGAAGGTTCTTCGCTTAAGCCGAGCACATAATCAAAGGCTTTCATGTTTTCTTCATGCAGCTTTACATTTAAGACACGCTCCATATCATCCGGATTTGTCGCGCGCTGCGCATAGACGTTGAACATGATGAAGCTGTCAAACCCATTATACAGAGCGATCCGCTCAACAGATTTCAGCGTATTATCAAGATCATCCGGAGCGGCGGTTGAGGGATTGATGCCGATACAAATCAGCGGCTTCTCCCCTCTCGTGCCGAGAATATAGCGGTATTCGCTGTAAAAATCAGGTACATACAGCCAACGCCTTTTATCATACGTATCGTTGGTACTAACCATCGCGTCGTCAAAAGTCAGAATCTTAATATCTACGGTATCAGATGAAGGGATATGCATTCATTCACCTCTATATTGATCATAAAACAGGAGCAGACCGAAGTCTGCTCCCTTTTTGTGTAATTGTATAGATATCAGGAATTCCAACCGGTAACCTTATAATGACCGAGGTCGTTCTTGGTACCGTCCATCCAGTAGCCTTCGAAGGAAGTGAAGTCTGTGATATCTTCTGTCTGTGCGCCGTTACCATTGCTGATAACCATACCGACTGCACCATCGGGGATGATGCACTTAAACTGCGTCTCACCGTAATCGTTCACGATTTTCTCTGCCTGAGCAGTGCCGGGCCATGCGCCGTTCAGCGCATTACCGTCAGCATCCCAAGCATAAACATAAGCGGAGCCCCAATTCAAGTTATCGGTCAGCAGGAAGAACTTATTCGAAGGAATGGGATTAGGATTAGGATTATCACTGTCGATATCATAGAAGCCTACTTCATAACTTCCCTTATCATCCTTGGTATCCAGCATATACACGCCGGTAGAACCGGTGAACGGAACGTCAACTGTCTGCTGGCTGCCATCGTTAATGATATAGTGAGTCATACCTTCGGGCATGGTAAAGCTGTAGCGATTCTCACCATAATCGTTGGTATCATAGTAAGTCATCGGTACACCGGGCCACTGTACAGGCTGATCGCTCTCGGACCAGTAGTAGATATTCACTGTGCTGAAGCCCTTATTGTTAGAGAAGATGATGGTATTGCCGGTCGGATCGGGATCAGGATCAGGATCGGGATCAGGATCAGACTTCCAGCCGGTTACATTATACTGTCCGAGTTCATTCTTAGTACCATCCATCCAATAACCGGTATAGCTGAAGTCAGTGATATCAGCGGTCTGTGCGCTGCTGCCGTTGCTGACAACGATGCCCACAGCATTCTCCGGAACGTCTACAATAAACTGTTTCTCACCAATGTCATTAGTAGTTGTCTTTGTCAGAGCAGAACCCGGGAATTCGCCGAGAAGGGCATTACCATCCGCGTCCCAAGCATACTCATACGCAGTACCCCAACCGAAGTTATCGGTCAGCAGGAAGGAACCTGACGGTACAGGATCGGGATCAGGATCAGGATCGGGATCAGACTTCCAGCCGGTTACATTATACTGACCGACCTCATTCTTCGTCCCATCCATCCAATAACCGGTATAGCTGAAATCAGTGATATCAGCTGTCTGTGCGTTACTGCCGTTGCTGACAACGACGCCAACCGCATTCTCCGGAACATCAACGATAAATTGTTTCTCACCAATGTCATTGGTAGTTGTTTTTGTCAGAGCAGAACCCGGGAATTCGCCGAGAAGGGCATTACCGTCCGCGTCCCAAGCATACTCATACGCAGTACCCCAACCGAAGTTGTCGGTCAGCAAGAAGGAACCTGACGGTACGGGAGTAGGAGTGGGACCGGGAGTAGGATCATCCGTGATGGAATAGAAGTCAACCATATAATGACCTTCTCCGTCAAGATCGGTCATGTAAACGCCGGTAGCACCTGTGAAGGGGATATCAACGGTCTGAGAATTACCGTCGTTAATAATATAGCTGGTCATGCCCTCAGGCAGATCGAAGGAATAGCGCGTCTCACCGAAATCGTTAATATCATAATACGTCATCGGTACGCCGGGCCATTCAACGGGCTGCTGTTCGTCAGACCAATAGTAGATATTGACCGTGCCAAAGCCCTTGTTGTTAGAGAAGATAATGGTGTTTCCGGTCGGATCGGGAGTCGGTCCGGGGGTAGGACCGGGAGTCGGATCGGCACTCCAGCCGGTGACAATGTAATGACCGAGATCATTCTTGGTGCCATCCATCCAGTAGCCATCAAAGGTGAAGTCTGTAATATCCTCGGTCTGAGCGCCGTTACCGTTGCTTACGATAACGCCGACAGCATTATCGGGGACATAGCATCTGAACTGGGTTTCACCGTATTCGTTAGAAGTAGTTTCAGCCTGTGCGGAGCCGGGGAACTCGCCGTTAATCGGATTACCGTCAGCATCCCATGCATAGACATAAGCAGAACCCCAACCGAAGTTATCGGTCAGCAGGAAGGAACCCTTCGGCTCGGGAGTAGGACCGGGATCAGGGGTAGGACCGGGCGTATAGCTCCAGCCGGTAACCTTGTAGTGGCCAAGATCGTTCTTGGAGCCATCCATCCAATAGCCGTCATAGCTAAAGTCAGTAATATCCTCGGTCTGTTCGCCGTTACCGTTGTTCAGGATAACGCCGACAGCATTTTCGGGAACATTGCAGATAAACTGAGTTTCGCCGTACTCGTTCTGCTGAGTATCAGCCTGAGCGGAACCGGGCCATGCGCCGTTGATCTCGTTGCCGTCAGCATCCCATGCATAAACATAAGCGGAACCCCAACCGAAATTATCGGTCAGAAGGAAGCTGTTGGAAGTGGGAATAGGATCGGGACCGGGAGTCGGATCGTAATTCCAACCGGTTACCAGATAATGACCGAGGTCATTCTGCGTGCCATCCATCCAATAACCGTCGTAGGTGAAGTCCATGATATCCTCAGTCTGAGCACCGTTACCGTTGTTCAGGATAACGCCGACAGCGCCGTCGGGAACATTGCAGATAAACTGAGTTTCGCCGTACTCATTCTGCTGAGTATCAGCCTGAGCGGAGCCGGGCCAAGCGCCGTTGAGCTCGTTGCCGTCAGCATCCCATGCGTATACATACGCAGAACCCCAACCGAAGTTATCGGTCAGCAGGAAGCTGCTTTTCTGAATAGGATCAGGAGCAGTCGTCGGAATGACGGGAGTCGTCGGAACAATATAAGGAGTGGTCGGCTGAACCGGCTTAACTTCCTTCGTTTCACCGACAGGGAATTTAACGTTCATCTGCGCTACATAGCGGTTGATGATAGTAGCGTCGATTACGGAAACAAAGCCGTCGCCGTCTACATCAGCTGCAATCAGGCCCTTTTCGGTAAGATTAGCAGATTCGATAACGTAACGCATGATCATCGTAGCGTCAACAGAATCAACGGTACCGTTGCAGTCAGCGTCGCCTACGATGTAGGTTTCGGGGGGATCGGTGGGCTTAGGCGGATCGGTAGGCTTAACAGTCTCGCTGTTCTCATAGATGACCGCGACGCCGGTAGAACCGACGCTACCGGTGATCTTGCCGCCGGATACGGTAAAGGCATTACCGGTGATAGCATCCTTATAGGTGCCGGCAGCCAGTCTGTTCGCCTTCAGGGAAACGTTCTTTGCGGTAGTGCCGCCGAGGTTGACGATAACCGCACCGGAGGTACCTCTCTCGATGTAAGCGGTACCGCCGTAGTTGTTGGTGCAATACTCGGACTGACCGATGAAGTAGTTATGGAACTGGTTGATCGCCTTGGTGGTAGCGTTGGACCAAGAGGTCTTTCTCGCCTCACCGAGGGTGATGTTGTACAGATCGTTGGTGTTGGTGTTGTCGGAAGGACGAGCAAGGTATACAGAAGAGATACCTGCACGACCGGCAACGAGAGCCCAAATCTTACCGCGCTGAACAGTTGACAGTGAAGTGGTGGATTTATCGACGTAGGTGTCATGGGACTCATCCCACAGCATGGTGTTAGCCGCAGTAAAGTTCGAGTTGGGATAGCCGGGAGTAGCGTTGTTCCACTCGCCTACGGAGCCGCCGTCTACAACAGCGTTCTTGATGCACCAGTAGGACTTAGAGTCGGTAACATCCATCAGCTTGGTGTACCAGCTGTAAGGACGGCTGATACCGCAGGTGTTCAGGATTTCGCCGTACGCATAGACCTCTTTCTCGGAATGTGCGTTCTGAACCTTCTTTAAGGTATCGGTCCAGAAGTCGGAGCCGAGATTGTCATGATCATCGGGAGTCTCGATGTGCTTAGCAGCGTCAAAACGGAAACCGTCGGCGCCGGCCTGTACGAGCTCTTCCATGTAATCATAGATAGCGTTCTGAACACGCTGATCCTCGGTCATCAAGTCAGGCAGACCGGAGGTGCAGTTACGGGTGAGGTCATAAGCGGAGTTATAATAGGAGTTGTTGCTCTCAATGTACTGCATCTGTTTCCACGGCTTATGGAACAGCTTGTTGTTGTAGATTTCGGGCTCAAAGGTCTGAGCCTTGGGAGTAACGTGGGACATCGGATCGGTAGACGTGTTGCTGTCGTCATTATCCTTGGTGCCCATATGGTTGATAACGGCATCAACGATGATCTTCAGACCGAGCTCATGCGCCTTGTTGCACATGGAAATAAACTCAGCCTTCGTACCGAGCGCGTTATCCGTGCTGTTATTGAGCTGGAAGCCGGCGGGCTGATAGAACATCCACCAACCGTTCTTGCCGTCGTTCTGCAGGAACTTAGCGCCCTTGGTGCCTTTTTTGATCTCATTGGGGGGAGATACCTGGATCGTGGTAAAGCCCTGCTCGGCAACTGCTTCGAGATTCTTCTCGATATTCGCAAAGGACCAAGTCCATGCCTGCAGGATGGTACCGTCGTTTACGGTCGATGACAGACCGTAGTTGTTTTCAGCGGTTACTTTACTCAGCATATCTTCATACGCAGAGCCGGCAGCTGCAATGTTTACGTCCGCAGCAACACCTGCTTTGTCAACCTGAGCCGCTGAGGTGGCGACTAAGCCGACAGAGAGAACGGACATGATCATAGCAACTGCTAATAACACGCTGAGAAGTCGTCTCATTTTCATATTATTTCCTCCTAAAATAGCGGACAGCCGGACGCGGCTATCCTATTCTGAGTATTCCTCACTGTCAAGTATAACAAATTTTACTCCATTCTTCAATTCACTTTTTCTACAAATATTACACTAAATATTGAACAAAATTGCCAATAATGTAGCCAGACGTTGCAAATACAGTATTTTCGTGCTAAAATATCAAAGGTGATTTATCATGAAAAAGTGCGAATATTGTGCCAAAGAAATCTCCTACCACGAGATGTATTGTTCCGACGAATGTCAGGACGGCGCCAACAAATACTATGAACTGAGAGAAAAATATCAAAAACCGTATTCGATTATCAACGGCATCTTTGTCATCGCGGTCGGTATTTGTATCTTCTTATACTCCTTTATGCGAGACGTTGGCGCGATCGGAGGAGGTTCTGCGCTGGTGATTTTAGGCATCATGTATTTTCTACTCCCCTTTGCTCCCGACGTCATGATTCATAAATATAAGTTAAAAAAATCCATTTTGATCACAAAGATCATTGCGGCTGTCGTATTTGCAATCGGCGTCACGGTGTTAATTCTTTACTTTACCGGTGTGATATGAATATCGCCGGACTTTCGGTAAACAATAGTTTTACAGCTTTACTGTAAGGAGGTTTACCGATGCTGGATAAAATTGCTTTGACGTTACTGATTATCGGCGGCGTCAACTGGGGCAGCGTAGGTCTGTTTCAGTTCGATCTGGTCGCCTTTCTCTTCGGCGGTCAGTCGGGGATCGTCAGCCGAATCGTCTATGTCATCGTTGCGCTGGCGGCGCTGTGGTGTATTTCACTCTTATTCAGAGATACAACCGAAGCCGGCGACCACGATTTCAGTCCGAGCGCCACATAATAAGAAAACGAACTATATGTATGTTATATTGCCTTCTCACGCAGTTGCGAAGCATCAACCCGTGAAGGCATAGAGTTTGCTTAATGAAAGCCGATCCGCTTCCCATAAAGTATTCAAGCTGCTTCCGGAAGGAGGCAGCTTTTACATTTATCTATTCTTTTTATCCGAGAGCCTCCGATAAAGTCTGCGCCTGTTTGACGGTGACCTGTACCGCGTTCGTAAAATCATCCGAGCTTACCCTGCGAAAAAAGCCGATCGTGGTCAGCGCATAGCGTACGGTGCCGTCAGCGTCAAAAACCGGTGCCGAAACAGAACGCAAACCGACCTTGTATTCGCCGTCCTCCACCGCATAGCCCTGTTCACGAATCTCCGATAATTGTCGGAGCAGCTTGTCGGCGTCGGTGATGGTATGCGGCGTATAGGCGCGCAAAGTCCGGCGCTTACAGATCGACCGAACCTTCTGAGGCAACAGAAACGCCAGCATCAGCTTTCCCTGAGAGGTACAGTGGAGCGGAAGTCTGACGCCGATCTCGGGCAGGATCTGAATGCCGGATGAGCTGACAGCATAATCAAAGGAAACCGCATTCTCCCCGTCAAACAGACTGATCACGGAATTGGCTCCCGTCAAAGAACTCAGGTTTTCGAGATACGGCCGTGCCAGCGCGCTGATATCAAAGCCGCGTGATACCGCTGCGCCGTATTCAAAGAGGCGCATCCCCGGCGCGTAGCTGCCGTCGGGAAGCTGGCGGATCAAGCCCCTGTCGCGCATGGTGGAAGCCAGCGCGTGCGTCGTGCTCTTCGGAAATCCGCATTGCACGGCAAGCTCACTGAGCGATAAGCCGCGCCGCGCCGCGGTGAGTGCATCGAGGATATCAATCGCCTTCCACAGCGATTTTACCTTTCCTGTTTCATGCTCCATGACGATCTCCTTATTCTGTATAACTGAACGATAATTCAATTATACCGAACAACATCTATTGTGTCAATGCTATCCACATGGTAGAATTAGTTGATAATAAGTTTAACAAAGGAGATCAGTATGAAAAGAATCATCGCCATCCTTTTATCGGTGTTGTTTCTCTGTACGGTAGGCAGCGGCTGTCAATCTGCCGTGACTAACGCCAACAAAAGCACATCGGAAGTCGTTGTATTTGCGGCGGCAAGTATGACCGAAACCTTAGAAGAAATCGAAAAGCTCTATGTGAAGCAACATCCGGATATCAAGTTAACCTTTAATTTTGACTCTTCCGGCACGCTGAAAACGCAGATCGAAGAAGGCGCGGAGTGCGACCTCTTCATCTCCGCAGCGCAAAAACAGATGAACGGTCTGAGCGACGGCGGTTATATCAACGCCGCTACGCGCATCAATCTGTTGGAGAATAAGGTTGCCCTGTGTACCGCAGAGAATTCAAAAGCAGGGATTCAATCCTATGACGACATGAAGTCGCATCTCAAAGCCGGTGACATCCTGATGGCAATCGGCAACGAGGATGTACCCGTCGGTCAGTATACACAAAAAATCTTTTCCTATTACGATCTCGATGAAAAAGCCCTCGCCGACAGAGGTATCCTGACCTACGGCTCTAACGTGAAGGAGGTCACCTCCCAGATCACCGAAGGCGCTGTAGACTGCGGTATTATCTACCAAACCGACGCATATTCCGCCAAGCTCAAGGTTACGGATACCGCTACCGAGGAGATGTGCGGTCAGGTCATCTACCCTGCTGCTGTGCTCAGCGCCTCCAAACACGCTGACGCCGCGAAAGCCTTCCTCGACTACTTACAGACCGAAGAAGCCTCAGCGATATTCGAAAAGGTCGGCTTCACTCCGCTCGCGACCAGATGAAGAGACAATTATTAACAGATTAACCCGTCTTTGTATCGTCAATTGTTGGATAGTGAATCGGTGATACCAAGATATCATCATAGAGGTACTTATGGATTTATATCCCCTGTTTAACGCGCTGCGTATAGCGGCGATCTCTTCCGTCATCGTGTTTTTTGTCGGGATTGCCGCGTCGTATTATATCGCGAAAGCACCCCGTATCATCAAAGGTATACTGGATGTGCTCTTCACCCTGCCGCTGGTACTGCCGCCGACAGTGGTCGGTTATCTGCTCCTGCTCGCGCTGGGACCGAAAAGAGCGATCGGCAGATTCTTTCTGGAAGCCTTCAACATCCACATGACCATGCAGTGGTGGTCGGCGATATTTGCGGTCACCGTCGTAGTCTTTCCGCTGATGTACCGAACGGCGCGCGGCGCATTCGAGCGCTTTGATGAAACCTTAGCTGACGCCGGCAGGACGCTCGGACTCAGCAACTCCTATATTTTCTGGCATATCCGACTCCCCTCCTGTAAGCAGGGCATCATCGCCGGGGTGGTACTGTCCTTTGCAAGAGCGCTCGGCGAATACGGAGCGACCTCGATGATTGCCGGTTATACGCCCGGCAAAACAGCTACCGTCTCCACCGCCGTTTATCAGCTGTGGCGTACCGGAAACGATGCGCTCGCCGTTAAATGGGTATTTATCAATATCGCCATCTCTGCGGCAGTTCTTCTGGTCGTCAATTATCTGGAAAGACCGCAAAGGAGGCGTTCTTCATGCTGATGGTGGATATTGAAAAACGCCTTGACCGCTACACGCTCAAAGCAAGGCTGCAATGTGATAACAGCCCCCTCGCCCTGTTTGGCGCGTCCGGCGCCGGAAAAAGTATGACGCTGAAATGCATCGCCGGTATTGAAAAGCCCGATAAGGGTGTGATACAATTAAACGACAGGGTGCTGTTTGACAGTGAGAAGAAAATCAACCTGCCGCCGCAAAAGCGAAGGGTTGGCTATCTGTTTCAGGAATACGCCCTCTTCCCTGATATGACTGTCAGCGGTAATATCAAAGCCGGTATGCACAAGCTGCCAAAGCAGGAGCGCGAAGAAAGGTTAAGGGAACTTATCACGCGCTTTCAGCTTGACGGAATGGAGAACCGCCGTCCCGATACGCTGTCGGGAGGTGAAAAGCAGCGCGTTGCCCTGGCGCGAATCTTCGCTTCATCTCCGGAGGTTCTCCTGCTGGACGAGCCGTTTTCTTCCTTAGATACCCTGCTGAAATATCAGCTCATCCCCTATATCCGAGAGATCATCGCGGTGTTTGGCGGTGAAACAATTCTCGTCTCACACGATATCGAAGAGGTACGGCGGCTTTGTCCTGCCCTCAGCGTCATCACAGACGGCGCTACCTCAACGATAAAAGATACAGAGGCATTATATCAACAAATCAAGAGTCAATACGAAACCCTCTAGAAAAAATGAAAGATAACTACGGACGAAAAATACAATACCTTCGCTTATCTGTCACCGATCTGTGTAACTACCGCTGTATTTACTGTATGCCGGAGACGGGAATCCAAAAAAAAGCGCACGATGACATTCTCTCTATCGAAGAGTTCACGGAGATTGTCCGGGCAGCGCATTCGCTCGGGATCAGAAAGATTCGGCTGACCGGCGGCGAACCGCTTGTTCGCAAGGGTGTTATTACCCTTTGCCGCAACATCAAAGCGATTGACCGCGATATCGAATTGGGTATCACGACGAACGGCTCTTTGCTCGCACCGATCGCGAAAGAACTGAAAGACGCAGGCGTTGACAGGTTGAATATCAGCCTCGACACCCTGAACCGGGATACCTTTCGCAGCATCACCCGGGGCGGAGCACTGCAGGATGTCTTGAACGGAATCATCGCCGCTCAACAGGCAGGCTTTGAAAAACTTAAAATTAACACCGTACTGCTCGCCGGGATCAACGACGGGGAGCTTCTCGATTTCATCCGACTGACAAAGGACGCGCCGCTCCATCTGCGTTTTATAGAGCTGATGCCGATCGGCGTTGCCAAGCATTGGAAAGCAGATCGCTTCATGACAGCGGCTTCAATCGAAGGATATCTGCAAAACGCCGAGCTCAAAGCCATCGACGGCGTCGCGCGCGTCTATGCCATGCCGGGACATCAGGGCACCATCGGAATCATCGGCCCGATGTCCCACAGCTTTTGTCCCACCTGTAACAAGATCCGCGTTACCCCGGATGGCAAGCTCAAGCCCTGTCTCCACTCGGATCAGGAAATTGACCTGAAAGGACTGCGCGATAAAGCGCTCATACAAGCTCTCGCGGATGGCATCCGTCAAAAGCCCGAAAGCCACCGCTTTGGTGAAGCGAGCGATTCTACCGCACGCTTCATGAACGAAATCGGAGGATAGAATGGATTTTACTCATATCAACGAACAGGGACGCGCCAAAATGGTAGACGTCACCGAAAAGGCAGAAACCTTTCGTGAGGCAATTGCCGAAGGGATCGTTCATGTCTCATCGGATACCATGCGGCTGATCAAGAGCGGCGGCATCCGGAAAGGCGACGTCTTATCCGTCGCGCAGGTCGCCGGAATCATGGCGGCGAAGAAAACCGCCGATATCATCCCGATGTGTCATCCGCTCTCTTTAACAGCGGTTGATATTCACTTTATGTTAACCGAAACGGAAATCAAGATCGAAGCATCGGTCAAATGCAAGGGCAGCACGGGCGTCGAGATGGAAGCGCTGACGGCAGTTTCCTCCGCTGCCCTGACCATCTATGATATGTGCAAGGCGGTTCAGCGTGATATCGAGATCAACAACATCCGTCTGGTTTACAAGAACGGCGGAAAAAGCGGAGAATACAGACGATGAACGGAAAAGTACTTGCCACCTGTATCAGCGAGAGGAAAGGGACAAAGAAGCATCCTGTCTCTGAAATTTCTCTTAAAGAAAATTGCGGCATTATCGGCGACGCGCACGCCGTTGACGCAAGCACGCCTATCCCCTATCGACACCGCCAAGTCAGCCTTCTCGCTGATGAGAGCGTCGATACCATGCGTCAGAAGGGGCTCACGCTGCAAGCAGGTGATTTTGCCGAAAATATCCTGACTGCCGGAATTCAGCTTAAATCCCTGCCGATCGGCACACGCATGATCGTCGGAGAAGCTGAACTGGAGGTCACACAGATCGGTAAGGAATGTCACAGCGACTGTGAGATTCGCCGTCTGAGCGGACATTGCGTCATGCCGACGGAAGGAATATTTGCTATCGTGATCCGGGGCGGCAGAATTCGTCCCGGCGATAAGATCAAGATTAAGGAAGCCAACCATGAAGCTCATTAAAACCGAAGAAGCCGTCGGGCAGGTTCTGTGCCACGACATGACGCAGATCATCCCCGGTGCATATAAGGGTGCACGATTCCGTAAAGGGCATATCGTGACCGCAGAAGATATCCCCGTCCTGTTGAGCATGGGCAAGGAGAACATCACTATCTTCGAAACGGATGAAAACACGCTCCATGAAAACGAGGCGGCGGAGATTTTGTGTCGCCTATGCAGGGGTAAGAACATGGATCGCACCGAAGTCAGCGAAGGAAAAATAGAGTTGACCGCCGGGATAGACGGATTATTCACCCTTAACAGAGAGAAACTAAACGCTGTTAATTCGATAGAAGAATTAATGATCGCCACCCGAAAGGGCGATACCGCTGTCAAGCGCGGTGACAAGCTTGCCGGAACGCGCGTCATACCGCTCGTGATCAGTAAGGATAAGCTCACGCAAGCGGAAACCCTCGTGGGCGATGAACCGATCATGAACGTCCTCCCCTACATCCTGAAAACCGCCGCGGTAGTGGCCACCGGCAGCGAGGTTTACCACGGCAGGATCGAGGATCGGTTCACCCCTGTTATCATCGAAAAGCTGAAAGCCTACGGAATCGAGGTTGTCCATCACAGCGTTGTCGATGACGGGATCGACCATATCACCCAAGCGATCAACAACGTCAGGGGCAAAGCCGATATGATCCTTTGTACCGGCGGCATGAGCGTTGATCCGGATGACAACACCCCAGGAGCGATCAAACGCAGCGGTGCCTCTGTCGTCACCTACGGAGCGCCCGTCCTGCCCGGCGCCATGTTCCTCTTAGGCTATTACGCGGACGGCACCCCGGTGATGGGACTCCCCGGCTGCGTCATGTATGCCAAAGCCACGATCTTCGATCTGGTTCTGCCGCGAATCGCCGCCGGAGTACGGTTGACAAAAGATGATTTTATCAACTACGGTGAAGGCGGCTTATGCCTCGGGTGCGATATCTGCACCTATCCGCATTGTCCGTTCGGAAACTAAGGAGGTTCAGATGTATCAAGCGAGTATCATTACCGTCAGCGACCGTGCCGCGCACGGCGTTTATGAGGATCAGAGCGGTCCGACGGTGCGCAGCCTGCTGGAAGCGTCGGGCTATCTCGTTACCCATCAGATCATTGTTCCTGACGAGAAAAATAAAATCACCACTGCCCTGGTCAGTGAATGTGAACAGGGGATTCATCTGATCGTCACCACCGGCGGCACCGGCTTCTCGCCGCGTGACGTGACACCGGAAGCAACCATAGCCGTCATCGAGCGCGAGGCGCCCGGGATCGCCGAATATATGCGCCAAAGGTCCATGGAGATCACGCCCCGAGGGATGTTATCCCGAGGGATCGCCGGGATCAGAGGAAGCAGCCTGATCGTCAACCTACCCGGCTCACCGAAGGCGGCGAGAGAAAATCTCGGCTTTATCCTCCCCCATCTCAGCCACGGGCTGGATATGCTTAACGGGAAACAAGAAACGAACGCTTGAGTTGATACGGTTGATTTATCCTGATTCTTAAACTGTTTTCCAGAAATTCTTTCTTAACTATATGATGTTTGATGTTATAGGATTGACACATAACGAAAGGCGGGACGATCGGTCCCGCCTTTCTATCTTAATAAATCCTAAAAAAGTTGTACTCTCTTTAAATTATCTTTATCCGATGAGCATCGAATTCTCATAATAGAGGTTCTTTACCGGCGAAAGATTGCCGTTCGCATCCTTCGCCTGCACTTCGATCAGGTAGCATTCGTCATAAGGGAACATATCCATGCACCACTGAGTTTGATCGCAATCCAGGAAATCACGGTACAGATATCTGCGGCCGGATTCATCGGTCTCGATCGTGGTATCAAACATCCCATAGCCGATTTGGATCTCATACGATTTGATGTGGTTGATTTCCGAATCGGTCAAGCCTGTGACGCTGCCATCCGTATACATATTGTAATGATAGAATTTCAGCGAATAGGTATAAGGAGCTGTGCCGCCCATCGCCTGGGTAATCAGGGTGGGATAATAGGTCATACCCGGTTTCTCGAGGAAATCCGCTTTCTTGAACATCAGTCCGTCATCCGGAATGCTCTCAACCACCTGATAATAATAGTTCGCGTCTCGGGAACAGAAGCCCTGCCAGTTAATCACCTTGACATAAAAGGAATGTCTGCCGGCGGTATCAAAAACAACCACCGCATAGTTATCGGTACTGCTTTGAAGCAGCTTCCCGTCAACATAAAACTCAAATATAAACGGATGTTCGTGATTATACCAATTATCAAGATTGGCAGTTAACTCCACCGGAACACCGACAACCGCGCTGCCGGAATCATAGGACGCGGACAGAGTAGATACCTGGAACGCAATTTCCGCCAAGCCGCCGTAGCCTTCGGGAATATCCATTCGAGCCTGATTGCGCTGCATCCACGTGACGTCCGGAACGCCGACCTCGCCGTCATGGTCAAAATCTGCCATCGGTGCTTGATATTCGGCATCTAACTCGCTTATCTTCGCCAAATGGCGCTGTGTCAATGTAATATCCACGCTGTCAAAGCTGCCGTCCCAGTTTACGTCACCGATCAAATACGGCGGCAGCGCCGCACCGGCGCTGATCGAAACCAACGCTGCACAGAGAACGGTCACCAGTAATAAAGAAATGAATCTTTTCATGATTTCCCTCCTGATAGCTTTTTTGACACTACAATCAATTTACACGTCTTAATACGGCATCTCCGCCAGATAACGCTGCATACAGGTCGCATCAATCAAATCACGGACATCATCGCGATTGAAATCCGAGAAATAATGAGTTCTTGTGAACGTGTACAGATCATTACCGGACACCTCGTCATCCTCGGGGTAATCGCACATCAGCGCTACACAGCGCCGGAAAATCGTCACATCAATAACGGACAGACAGTCATCACCGTCAAGATCGCCGAACAATCTTCCTGTTCCGACTTCATCGAATACTTTGGCAAGTCCCTGATAACGGCTGAGTATGCTGCTGTCAACCGTTACAAAGGTATCCTGCGCCACATCATAAAGACCGTAGTGGGATACAAACGGCGCGTCAAACGCCGTTAGATGTTGGACAAAGCGGTTCCCGATCACACTCTCAAATACGCCGTTCGCCATCTTATCGGACTCGGTATAAAACAGCACCCAGTCTGCGGCGCCCTCAGCGTCACGGTGCGTATACAGCTCTTCGTATCGGGGATACTTCACAGTCGTATTCGCATACGCTTTCGAGAAACGGTCGAAGGTCGTGTCACTGGTGTCCCACAGAATAAGCGGATCCAACACACAGCCGGCGATATAACGGATGACGCTGTAATCCCCGTTTTCGTCACGTTTACCATCCAAATAGAAATGCTCCGTTCCGTTAGCGGACAATTCTTCTGTTCTCTTTTTACCGTCGGTAACGTAATAATATTTCATCCCCTCCGGTATGGTAAAGCGATATACGTTGTGCCCTTCTTTCGGAGCAAAAAGCTCCATCTGAGCGCGAAGGGTTACTTCCTGATCTTCGTCGGAACGACAGCAGATATAGATCGGATCTTCAAAATGATTGTCGGGTGCATCGGGAAGATCGTATCGGTTGTTCTCGAATACGATCCGAGAAACGCCGTGATACTCCGGCACCGTTTCGGGATCGAGCGGATCCAAGCCTTCGATGTCCTTCAAATTCACGCTGTAATGTCCCCATTCATTCGTCTCGTCACCTACAGTGACCAACACCGATGACCAGTTCATATCCGTGATATCGCAAGTCTGCACGCCGTTTCCGTCACTAATGATAAATCCTTCAATATCGACATCATTAGGCAGTTCATACTTGTATACATCCTCGCCGTAAACATTCACGCCGTAATAACTCATCGGCGTACCCGGCCATTCGTATCCACTCATTCCCATATCACCCCAATAGTAGATGGAAATGGGTTCACCCTGAAATAAACGATCCTTGACAAAATAAACAGTTCTGAAAAAGCCGCATCCATTCGCCGTCACAGACGAACCTGCAACCATCGCCGCACACAGTACGACAGCCAAAAACAAAGATACAATTCTTTTCATCTTATCGTCCTCCTCAAATTATACCTCTATACGATATACAGCCGACAGCCATAAAAGGTTCATATTATTTTCATATTATTTTCATATTATTTTCATATTATTTTCATATTTTTTTAAAAACCTTACAAATACCGATACAGTAGGATAACATCAGAACCTGTTTAGAATCAACTGTTTATTAATTTGTATCAATTCCTCTCTTTTTCGAATTGACGATATTACAAAACCGCCCCTTTTCAGAGGCGGTTGTTTCATGATAATCTTACAGCTTTTCGACGATCGACTTAGTATCTCTTGCGATCGCGAGCTCTTCGTTTGTCGCGATAACGGCAACCGGGATGGAAGAATCCTCCGCGGAGATAAAGGCGGTATCTCTGGTGACGGCGTTGACTTCCTTATTCAGCTTCACGCCGGCAAAGCCGAGGTACTCGATGACCGCTTCACGCAGCGCAGGCTGATTCTCGCCTAAGCCGGCGGTAAAGACGATACCGTCACAGCCGCCCATCGCTACCCAATACTGACCGATGTACTTCGCAATCTGATAGTACAGCATCTCATGAACGAGCTTCGCGCGGTGGTTGCCCTCTTCCTCTGCCTTGGTGACGTCACGGTCGTCGCTGGATACCCCGGATACGCCCAAAAGGCCGGATTTCTTATTCAGCAGGGTGTTCATCTCCTGCGGAGAGAGGTTGTCCTTCTCAGCGATAAAGGTAACGACCGAAGGATCGAGACAGCCGGAGCGCGTACCCATCAGGATACCGTCAAGCGGCGTCAAGCCCATCGAGGTGTCGATTACCTTGCCGTTCTGTACCGCGGTGATAGAGGAGCCGTTGCCGATATGGCAGGTAATGAGCTTGAGCTCCTTGATATCCTTCCCCATCAAATCAGCCATCGCACCGGAAACGAAACGGTGAGAGGTGCCGTGAGCGCCGTAACGGCGAACCGCATATTTCTCATAATACTCATACGGAACCGCGTACATATATGCCTTTTCGGGCATGGTAGAATGGAAAGCGGTATCAAAGACGACCACCATCGGAACCTTATCGCCGAATACCTGCTGACATCCTCTGATCGCCTGTACATGACCGGCGTTGTGTAAGGGCGCCAGCGGAATCAGGCTCTCGATCCCCTTGATCACCTCATCGGTAACCAGCTCGGGATCGCTGAACAGCGCGCCGCCCTGGACGATACGGTGACCGATCGCGGCAACCTCGTCCAGATTCTTGATGACGCCGTATTCCTCGCTGAGCAGCGCGTCGCTGACGGCAAGGAATGCCTTTGCATGGTCGGGCATGGGGATTTCTTTGGTAAAGGCACGCCCGTCGGCAGTCTTATGACCGATAAAAGAGCCCTCCTGACCGATACGCTCACAGTTGCCCTTGGCGATCATCTGCTCGGTATCCATGTCGATTAGCTGATATTTCAGGCTGGAGCTGCCTGCGTTGATAACAAGAATTTTCATAATCTAGTTCCTCCTATTGAAAATGCTTCCATAATATTTTATACTGTAGGTACAGTGAAATGCCGATTCATTACTATAATAATACAAAAATCCCTGCATTTCAAGTCTTTTACTAAAGTTGGTGAGAATATATGCGTGCCGCAGTGATCTGTGAATTCAACCCTTTTCATCACGGTCATCAGTATTTGTTGGAACAAATCAAAATGGAATACGCCGAAGAGATCGTCTGTATCATGAGCGGTAGCTTTGTCCAGCGCGGCGATATCGCGGTCACCGATAAATATGCACGGACGAAAGCCGCGTTAGAGGGCGGCGCCGATATGGTTGTCGAATTGCCGACGGTCTATGCCGTATCCGGCGCGCCGATATTCGCCCGAAGCGGCGTACAGATCGCAGCAGAATTAAACTGTCATGTGCTGTGCTTCGGTGCGGATCATTCTATTACAGAATTATATGAGACGCTCTCTGTCCTCGATTCGCCTACAACGCAAGAAAAGATCGCCGCCTTGATGAAGAACGGCGAATACTATCCCCGCGCCGTCTCAAAGGCTGTCGGAGAACCCTATGCACAGATCATAGAAAAGCCAAATAATATCCTGGCGCTCGAATACATACGCGCCTGTCGGGAATACGGCTTGGAGCCGATCGCGATCCCCCGGATCGGCGTCGAGCATGACAGCGAAGAAACTGCCGGGCATTTTGCTTCCGCCTCCAAAATCCGCGCCATGATCCAATACGGCGAGGATGCTGCGCCCTATACCCCCATGCGTATCGAAAAGCCCTGTTTCCTGTCCGGGATAGATCAGATCCTGCGGTACTTACTGATTTCCCAAAAGCCGGAAACAACCGAAGCTATCGCCGGGATCGGTGAAGGGCTGAATCATCGACTCTATCGCTGTGCGCTGGAGAATCCTACGATGGAAACAATTCTGAACGCCGCCAAAACCAAGCGGTATACCATGGCGCGTCTCAGGCGCGCTGCTCTCTCTGTGTGTCTCAATATCACAGACGAAATGCAGCAGCGCCCCGTCCCCTATATCCGCGTACTGGGATATCGCCGTGAAAAACCTCATCTGCCGCAAGCTAAATCGCTGCCCCTGATTATCGACGTAAAACGCGGATACGAGATGCTGTGTCCCACGGAGAAAGAAATCTTCGACATTGATCTGGAAGCGGCTAAGCTGATGACGCTCTGTAACAGTCTCTCACTTTCCCTTAATGAATTCAATCACGGCATTATCAAGGTATAACATAAGGCGCCCTTTGCAGGACGCCTTACTTTTATCTCATCACACGGGATGAATCTTATTCGTTTTATCCGCGAGCTCAGAATTGATGCCGAGCTCTTTATCGCGGCGCTTCTCAAAGAAGTCGATCGCGACCTTCTGGAACTGGGCGTAGCTGAGGACGTCCTCCTCTTGTTCGAGATACTGCGGAATCTCGGCTCTGAGCTTATCCAACTCCGGCTCCAACAGATCGGCAGGACGACAGTCGATCGGCTTCATATCGCCGATGATGCGCTTGCGGAATTTAGGATCAATCGGCATCGGCGTTGTGCCGTACTTGCCTGCGACAAGATCCTTGAACTCGTTGGTACACATCTTGTAGCGCTCGCCGGTGATAACGTTGAACACCGCCTGTGTACCGACGATCTGTGAGGTCGGGGTAACGAGCGGCGGATAACCGCTGTCCTCACGCAC